>CAYNXU010000050.1:3006-6586 GCA_964401225.1 uncultured Nitrosomonas sp. | reverse complement strand
GTAGGAGGAAGTTGCGGGATCGTTAGTGCAAAGGTGCGTGATACACCTTGCAGAATGCGGTCCTGATAGTTCTTGTCTTCAATATTGACAGAGCGAGTCTCAGTATAGGTTGTCATAAATCAATACAGCTTGCGGTAACAAAACAATGGGGGTTATTTGCTTTGATCGATAGCTGATTTCAATCCAATATTTTTTCGGGAGCAATGAGTTGTTCGATAGTTTCACGGGCGCGAATGAGATAGACCATGTCACCATCCACCATGACCTCTGCTGCGCGTGGACGGGTATTATAATTCGAGCTCATGCTCATTCCATAGGCGCCTGTGGACATCACGGCCAGCAAATCATCTTTTGCCAAGTTTAGCTGGCGGTCATGTCCAATGAAATCCCCCGTCTCACAGACAGGCCCAACTACCTGATAGGTTGTGAGATTGCCTGGTTTGTTAACGACTGGCAATATCTCATGGTAGGCATCATACAGTGCCGGGCGCATCAGATCATTCATCGCAGCGTCGACAATGGCAAAATTCCGGTGAGGAGCGTGTTTAAGGTATTCGACTCGTGTGAGCAATAAACCCGTGCTGCCGACCAGCGATCGGCCAGGCTCAATGAGTAGGCGTTGCCTGCGTTGACCGACGCAGTGACATAATGCAGTCACATAATCCTGAATGGATGGCGGTGTTTCCTGGTCATAGCGGATGCCTAGGCCCCCGCCTAAATCCAGATGGTCGATGTGCAGCCCTTGTTTTTCCAGGCGATCCAGCAGATTGAGCATTTTATTGCTGGCTTCGATGAACGGATCGATTTCGGTAAGCTGCGAACCAATATGGCAATCCAAACCGGTGATATGAACATGAGTAAGTTCTTGTGCTGCCGTATGATAAATGCGTTCGGCTTCAGCCATGGGGATACCGAATTTATTTTCCTTGAGCCCGGTCGAAATATAGGGATGAGTTTTTGCATCGACATCCGGGTTGACGCGTAAGCTCACGGGGGCAACCTTATCCATATCCTTCGCAATCTGATTAAGGCACAACAATTCCATTTCCGACTCGACATTAAAGCAGAGAATGCCCGCAGCCAGCGCCGCACGCATTTCATCCTGAGTTTTTCCTACGCCAGAAAATACGATTTTCTGAGGATCGCCACCTGCTTTCAAGACTCGTTGTAACTCACCCCCCGAAACGATATCAAAACCACTGCCCAGACGGGCGAGCAGATTGAGAATGGCAAGGTTAGAGTTTGCTTTGACTGCGTAGCAAATCAGATGATCGCGACCAGCAAAGGCACGGTCAAATCCCTGGTAAGCAGCAGTCAATGCTGCGCGTGAGTACACATAGCAAGGCGTACCGAATTCTCTGGCGATATCAACCAAGGAAACTGCCTCAGCAAATAGCTGATCTTGTTGATAGGTAAATGATGTTATTCCGCTCATTGATTTGTTTGTTCATCCTGGGACGGTTGCGATACCGGCGCGGGTGCATCTTGTGGAAGATAGAGCGGCGCTTTAAGGCCGCAGGCAACCAACCAGAAAGGCAGTAGAACAACGATATGTAATTTGCGCACAAGAAGCATATAGAGTTTCAGAAGGTAATGGATATTATCATAGGCACGTCACGGAAACGTGATGGAAATCATTATTTATTAGCAGAATTTATCTCCGCCAAGTTGTCGCTAAGCCACTCAATTAGCTCGTTGGATAGCGTGTCACTGGCTAGAATTAACGCAGAAACGGCTCCCGCAGCATCCGCAGTAGGGGTATCTTGTTCAATCGAAAATTTCCGTTGCGTGAGTAATTGGCGCGCATTACGTTCGATCAAGCTTGCGCGCAAGCGAATGATCGCCCGGCTCTTGTCAGGTTGTTCAAATACCTGGGTGAATTCTTCGAGTTCAATGAGCAGTGCATGGTCAGCTTTTAATGCATCTTGACTACTGACAATCCCCTTCTGGATTCGTGTATGCAGAGCATCCTTGATCCGTCGGGTGAGCAGTCTCGCGGGTGAAGCTGCCCAACGGCTATTAGCATAGGTATAGATTCGTGCTGGATCGTGGTACGCCAAGCGATAGTGTATGGACTGATTATCCAGCCAGACAGGGGCGGTAATGTCCGCAACCAGAATTTTCCCGGGAAGTGGATTGGAGCGATTATGTTCCGCAGAGGATTGTAGACCAAAATCATAGATAGCCATCTGAACATTCTTTTTGGGGGTAAGTGTACAGCCAGCAAGAAGCAGAGTGAATACGATAACCAATTTGATCATGGCATGATTTTCCGAGGGACCACAAAACCGGACTCTCCCGGTCCAGGCAAGGCAGGGGGATTGCCGAATAGCAGGCTTTGTGGCTGTTCTTCCAGTTTAAGCAGCAGTCGATTGATATGGTGAGTGCTTTGCGTAATGGCAGTCGTCACTTCTCGTAATCTCGGCAAGGTGTCGGCGAGTTCGTGGCCGCTTTGCGTCAAGCCATCGAGCAGACCCTCCTGCTGATTGAGTTTGGCCACGGTTTGATTGATGTCAGAGAGGAGCCGATGTGTTTGTTTGAGCACCAGACTTGCTTCCGTCGTGACCTCAGGCAGTGATTTTAAGCCGAGTTGCAGTTGATCGACCAAGCTATCATAGCGACGAATGGCTTGTGCGAGGCTGGTTAGGATCGTGCTAATTTGCGTTTGGTTCTGTTCGTTTAGTAGCGAATTGATCCGTGTGATCGCCTGGTTGGAATTTTTGAGTAAATCCTCGAATGAATTCGAGAGTTCCCGAATGAAAGAGGGGCGCAAAGGAATACGCGCGTTATGGGGAAGCGGCTCAGCCTCGGCTTGTTTACCATCGATATTCAATTCAATAAAAGCTAATCCGGTAAATCCCTGAGTTGCTAATTGTGCATAGACATTGCTAGGTAAAACAATATGGTTGCTTACGGCAATGCGTATCAAGATCAGATTGGGGTTTTCCCGGTCAAAGCGGATGCTCTCGACTTTACCGATAGGGACGCCACGATAGCGAACCGATGATTCGGGATTCAATCCAGCTACTGATCCTTCTTCTGATACCAGAGTATAGTGATCATGCATGATTTCCTGATCGCTAAACCACATGATAGCGGTTGCGACTGCGACACCAAGGACAATGACGAATAAACCCGCAGCAAGCGCATGGGCCCGGTTTTCCATTGATAATCCTAATGAAATGAATACTGATAGATGTGGCTATTTATGACCCTAACGCAGGGGGTAAATCTGACATGAATGCTGATTTTGTATGGTTATATTCTAGGCTGATTCTACAACACCTCATGAGAATTTTGATAGCTTCATGGAAAACTTCCATGCGCTAAGACTTGACACGAGCGTTTTCTGCGGTAGTGTAGCTAGCATCTTAACCCTTAATTCAGGCAAAACTATGCTCCTGTCTTTCTTATTGTTCATTCTTACGCTGCTAGCGATCATTGTGGCTATTTTGGTGATTCCCTTCTTGCGGCGCAACCTGTTTTCCAGATTCATCCTGAAAATTTTCCGCAAAATTCTTCCTCAGATTTCACAAACTGAGCAGGAGGCATTGGATGCAGGTACCGTGTGGTGGGAGGG
>CAYNXU010000050.1:0-2906 GCA_964401225.1 uncultured Nitrosomonas sp. | reverse complement strand
TCGATACCCGATTTCGGCATCGTGTGCCGAGGCGAATATGACGGTCAGCAAAATGTACTCGGTATGCGGGTCACATGGGAGAAACGTTATATTACATTGGGACCTGTAGCAACCCTTCTGGGGTTGGCATTCAGGTTACGCGACCCGGATAGATTACTCGGTGGTGAAGAAGATCTCGGCATTACCTTGGCGCTCATTCCTACCAATACCCCAGGCGTGAACATCGGTCGCCGCCATTTTCCCTTGAATGGCGCATTTCAGAATGGCCCCAATTCTGGCAAGGATGTATTCATTCCCATGGAATGGGTCATTGGTGGGCGTGAAGGCGTGGGTAACGGATGGAAAATGTTGATGAACTGTTTGGCTGCCGGGCGTTCGATATCGCTGCCAGCGACCAGCACCGGCGCAGCCAAACTGGCTGCACGCACGAGCGGAGCGTATGGGCGGGTACGCGTGCAATTCAAGTTACCGATTGGTTTCTTTGAAGGAGTAGAGGAGGCATTGGCACGGATTGCCGGTAATACCTACATGATGGATGCTGCGCGCGTCATGACAGCAGGTGCCGTTGATCTGGGCGAAAAGCCTTCAGTGATTTCTGCGATCGTTAAATACCATTTAACCGAGCGCAGCCGCCAGGCGATCAACGATGCCATGGATGTGCATGGCGGTAAAGGCATTTGTATGGGGCCAAGCAACTATCTGGCGCGTACCTATCAGCAGATTCCCGTGGGTATTACGGTAGAAGGCGCCAATATTTTGACGCGCAATATGATTATTTTCGGTCAGGGTGCGATTCGCGGTCATCCTTATGTATTGCAGGAAATCAGCGCAGCTAATGATCCAGACAAGAAACAAGGTCTGGCAGCATTTGATCGGGCATTGATAGGTCATATCGTTTTCAGTGTGCGCAATGCTTTTCGCAGCTTCTTTTTCGGTTTGGGCAGTCAATATATCAAAGACGTACCGGAGGGCGTGCTGAGCGATACGGCTGTCTATTACCGACAATTGACGCGTTTCTCTGCTGCATTTGCCTTATTTACCGATATCGCGATGATGAAACTGGGTGGAGCACTCAAGCGTAAGGAAAGGCTTTCTGCCAGGCTCGGAGATGTGCTCAGCATGTTGTATTTATGTTCTGCAACGCTTAAACGTTTTGAAGATGACGGGCGACCTGCCGCAGATTTGCCGTTGTTGCATTGGTCGATACAGGATGCGCTTTATCGCACACAACAGGCCTTTGATGAATTGCTGAGAAACTTTCCGGGGAACTGGTTGATGCGAGGCATGATGCGTTTGCTGGTATTCCCATTAGGGAAACGCTTTGCACTGCCTTCCGATGCCCTTTCGCATACGATCGCCCGGTTGATCCTGCAACCTGGGGAAGTGCGTGATCGTCTGACAGCAGGTATTTATGTTCCAACGGCTGATAATGAGCCATTAGCGCATCTGGAACAAGCTATGGAATGCGCTATGGCATGTGAAACGATTGAGGTTAAATTGCGCGATGCGACCAAGGCGGGTCGTTTGGCTGGCCGTAGCGAAGATAAAGTGACGGAAGCGCTAGCGCGTGGAATCATTACGCAGGAAGAAGCTGCGATGCTTGAAAAAATGAAAGTTCTGCGCCGCCGCGTGATCATGGTCGATGATTTTCCACCAGATTTTGGAAAAACCACGAGTGCAATTTCGTAGCGATATCAACAGAGCAGAATGGTTATCAACAGCCAGTCAATTTGAATAGGAGGTAATGTGGCAGATTCTCAGCGCAGCAAAACCGATGTCATCTCAGTAGAAGCAGCTAAAACCCTCGATGGTTTGTTCAGAGAGCGAGTGCGTCGTTCACCTCGATCCATCGCGTATCGGGACTGCGATGTTACTACAGGACAGTGGCTTGATTACACTTGGTCTGATATGGCGCAGGCAGTAGCATGCTGGCAGGCTGCGCTATCGCGTGAAAACTTGTCTCCTGGCGACCGGGTTGCAGTCATGTCGAGAAACTGCCCGCAATGGGTGGCGTTTGAGCAGGCGGCGATTGGGCGGGGGTTGGTAGTGGTGCCGCTTTATACCGAAGATCGTGCAGAGAACGCGGCCTATTGCCTGCATAATGCAGGCGTCAAGTTATTGCTGGTAGAAAAATTGGAGCAGTGGGAAGCCTTTTCTGAAGTCAAAGACCAATTGACCGGACTTGTGCGTGTCGTCATCATGACTTTATCAGAGCAAGAACTGCCTCAGGCAGAAGATGATCGAGTCATTGCGTTGAACAAGTGGCTACCGGAACAAGCAAGTGAAGCGCCACCGCGGCATAACGATCCCCAATCGCTCGCAACCATCATTTACACCTCCGGAACGACGGGTCGTCCCAAAGGCGTAATGCTCAGTCATCACAACATTCTGACCAATGCGTATGCTTCTGCCCAGATTATCACCGTGACACCGGATGATCTGCTGCTTTCTTTTCTGCCGCTGTCCCATACTTTCGAACGTACCTCAGGTTATTATGTGCCGATGATGTGTGGCGCCACCATCGCCTATGCACGCTCAATCAAACAGTTGCAAGAGGATTTGCTTACGATCCGTCCCACTATTCTCGTTTCCGTGCCGCGTATCTATGAACGTGTGTATGCCGGCATAAGCGCCAAGCTGGATGAAGGGCCGGCACTGGCTAAAAAGTTATTCAATCTTGCGGTAGAAGTGGGCTATAGCCGTTTCGAGCATCAGCAGGGGCGCGGCACTTGGCGTCTCTTCCATTTGTTGTGGCCACTGCTGGATAAGTTGGTTGCGCGCAAATTGATGGAAAAGCTGGGAGGGCGGTTACAGCAGGCGATGAGTGGGGGCGCGGCGTTATCACCTGAGATTTCACGTATCTTTATTGGGCTGGGGTTGCCGATATTGCAAGGCTACGGTATGAC
>CAYNXU010000049.1:3717-9075 GCA_964401225.1 uncultured Nitrosomonas sp. | reverse complement strand
AAACGAATCAAGAAGTAAAAAAATAATCCGTTAATTTCTTATAGCTATCAATATAAGTCATATTCACAACACTATGAGCGCGCAACTTCCAGCAGAAATTACAGTGGGTGCTTCAATAAAAAATCATAAGATGCCGATTTTTGTTACTTTACTGATGATTATCCTGATACTAGGAGTGTATTACGAAGTAACGTGGTCGATTATTTCAACTTGGATGAGATCGGAGACTTATGCACATGGTTTTCTAATTTTCCCTTTTAGCGCCTATATGATCTGGAGGCAGCGCAACCATCTTGGGGTAGAAAAATACCAGCCTAGTTTAGGATGGTTAATAGTGTTAGGAATAATCGGAATGGGTTGGCTGCTCGCTACATTGGCGAGTGTGCTGGTGGTTGAGCAGTATGCTTTGATCGCAATGATACCCGTGACAGTATGCATCATTATGGGACATCGATTTGCCTGGGCGATCGCTTTTCCGCTAGCTTATCTTTTCTTTGCAGTTCCTGTTGGCGAGGCACTTATCCCGCCACTCATTAATTTCACAGCAGATTTTACAGTTTCGGCATTACAACTAACAGGTGTTCCTGTTTATCGAGAAGGTACTTTTTTTAGTTTGCCTAGTGGTAATTGGTCTGTAGTGGAAGCCTGTAGTGGTTTGCGTTACTTGATTGCCTCAGTAACCCTGGGGACGCTTTATGCTTATCTTACTTATCAGAGCTGGATAAGGCGCGGATTTTTTATCCTCCTTTCTATTATCGTACCGATTATTGCTAATGGGATGCGCGCGTATTTGATTGTAATGACAGGGCATTTCAGTGATATGCAATTGGCAGTCGGTGTCGATCATCTAGTCTATGGCTGGATATTCTTTGGTTTGGTGATGCTGCTGCTATTCTGGATTGGCTCATTCTGGCGGGAAGACCCGCCTGAAAATAAACAAGAGAATCAAGTTATTGATTATCAACCTGACAGGCTTTTGCAAAAAAATACGTTACTTGCAGCGACCCTGGTACTGATCACCCTGCTGATTTGGCCTGCTTATGCCGCTTATCTGAATACTAACTCGGAGAGCAATCTGATACCTGAGATTGAAATTACTGATTCCTCGGGCAAATGGGAAGTTAGTACGGATACATTCTTTGATTGGACTCCTCACTATGTGGGTGAGCCCAGTAAATTTCATTATCATTTTAAGCGGGAAGATCAATCGGTAAATCTTTATATTACTTACTACCGTAATCAAAATCAGGATTCAGAGCTCATTAATTCTGGGAACGTGCTTATTTCCGATAAGTACTCTGGCTGGCGTAATATAGGTAGCACAAAACGCCAAATCGCATTGGGTCCTGAAATGTTATCGATTACGCAGAATCAACTACATTCGTATACAGCCAATTTACTGGTGTGGAGATGGTACTGGTTGGGTAATGAGCAATCAGCTAATCCTTATTTTGCTAAAGCCATACTCGCCATAAATAAATTTTTGGGCAATGGTGATGATGGTGCAGAAATCATTCTCACAACGTCATATAACGATCGACCCGAGGAAGCCGCGGTGGTGCTCCAAGATTTTATTAATGATATGATGCCAGCAATAGTGAGTGGACTTCATGCTGCACAGAATTTCAAAGAAAGGTAATCACTATCATTACTCCTGCAGTCATCTGCGTAAGCGAATTGTTAGCTTAGGATGGTACTCAAAAGTGTATCAATTAGCTCGTTTTGTGTCTTTTCCGGTTAATTAGTATCACTTCCTGAGTGAGATGATGAGTGCTGTTGCTCCTCCACTTATTGTTCACGTCATTCACCATTTTGGTGTCGGTGGACTGGAAAATGGTCTCGTGAATCTGATTAATGCAATTCCTCCCGAGCGCTACCGACACGCCATTATCTGCCTCAAAGGGTATTCTGATTTTCGGCAGAGAGTCAAAAGAAGCGATGTCACGATTATTGCCTTAAATAAGCGGGAGGGGAGAGACCTCAAGGTTTACTCCGATCTTTTCAAGCTATTTAAGCAACTTCAGCCAGATATCGTGCATACGCGTAATCTTGCCACCATGGAAGCACAGGTGATTGCCGCCTTGATACAAGTTAAAGCGCGTGTGCACGGTGAACATGGTCGGGATATCTTTGATTTGGAAGGTAAGAATCGTAAATATAATTTATTACGGAAAGCGATTTCTCCTTTGATTCATCATTTTATTGCTGTCAGTAAAGATCTGGAGAAATGGCTTGTTGATGCTATAAAAGTAGATCCTGACAATATTAATCAGATTTATAACGGTGTAGATAGCGTACGTTTCTCCCCCGGCAATGGCGTGCCTTCTATTGACACACCCGGCAGGTTCATTAATGAAGATTCTTTTGTTATTGGCAGTGTGGGGAGAATGGCGGGAGTAAAAGATTACCCCAATCTGGTGCAGGCTTTTCTGCTCATATTGAAGAAAAATCCGCAAGCTAGGAGATGGTTACGGCTTCTTATTGTAGGTGAGGGTGAGTCACGAGAACAGTGCATCGCCATGCTACGGAATGCAGGGGCAGAGGAATTGGCATGGTTACCGGGTGAGCGTGCTGATATATCTGAATTAATGCGGCTTATAAATCTATTTGTGCTGCCATCGTTGGGAGAGGGTATTTCCAATACCATACTCGAAGCCATGGCGAGTGGCTTGCCAGTAGTAGCAACCAAAGTTGGCGGGAATGCTGAGCAGGTAAAAGAGGGTGAAACGGGAAAATTAGTGTTGCCGGGAGATCCTGAGAAACTTGCTGAAGTGATATGTGAATATTATGAAAACCAAGATTTGCTTACAAGGCATGGCCATGCAGCACGTCAAGTAATCGAGCATGATTTCAGCATGAATGCCATGACTCAGGCTTATCTTAAGGTTTATGATAAAGTCCTTGATCGGCAAAAAAGTTCGGTAAAGACAAGATGAATAGGAAGGGGAAATAATCATGTGCGGAATCGTGGGCATATTTGATACGCACGGAAAAGCTGAAATCGATCGGCGGTTGTTGGACAATATGAACCAAACGCAGGTCCATCGTGGGCCGGATGAGGGAGAATTGTATACCGAGCCGGGTATTGGTTTTGGCCATCGTCGTTTATCCATCATGGATGTTTCCGGGGGGCAACAACCTCTTTTTAATGAAGATCACAGTGTAGTCGTGGTTTTTAATGGTGAGATATACAATTATCAGGAGCTAGCTAAAGAGCTTATCGATTTGGGCCATACTTTCCGAACGCATTGCGATACTGAGGTCATAGTTCATGGTTGGGAAGAATGGGGTGAGCAATGCGTCAATCGGTTCCGCGGGATGTTTGCTTTTGGTTTGTGGGATCGTAATCGCGATACCCTGTTTGTGGCCCGTGATAGGCTAGGCATTAAGCCACTTTACTACACCCTACTAGACAGCGGATTATTCATTTTTGCATCCGAGCTAAAAGCGCTGCTTGCCCATCCGGATTTTGTGAGAGAGATGGATGTGCGCGCAATTGAAGATTACTTCGCCTATGGATATGTCCCTGAGCCAAAAACTATTTTTAGGAATGCTCACAAGCTCTCGCCAGGGTATCTATTGACGCTAACAGGCGGCCAGCAGTCATTGCAGCCACGTCAATATTGGGATGTTCCATTTAAGTTGCACGATACAATAGGCGAGCGAGAAGCTCAGGATGAGCTGATCGTTCGGTTACGTGACGCCGTTGGCAGCCATCTCATGAGTGAGGTCCCTTTGGGCGCCTTTCTTTCAGGGGGCGTGGATTCTAGTGCTGTCGTTGCCATGATGGGAAGCCTAATGAAAGATCCCGTCAATACCTGCTCGATTTCCTTTGCTGATCCTTCTTTTGATGAATCGGCGTATGCGCAGAAAGTGGCTGAGCGCTATCATACTCGTCATTTTGTTGATCAAGTAGCACAGGATGATTTTGATCTCATTGATAAATTAGCGTCATTATATGATGAGCCTTTTGCAGATAGTTCGGCCATGCCAACGTATCGAGTGTGCGAACTTGCCAGAAAACGAGTGACGGTAGCGTTATCTGGAGATGGTGGGGATGAGAATTTTGCCGGATATCGTCGTTATCGCTGGTATATGTATGAAGAGCAGCTACGGTCCAGATTACCCCTAGGACTGCGTAAACCTTTGTTTGGTTTATTAGGATACCTTTATCCCAAGGCTGATTGGGCGCCAAGATTTCTACGTGCCAAGGCTACTTTTGAAACTTTGGCGCGTGATTCAATCGAAGGCTATTTTCATAGTGTTTCTATTTTGGACGATCATATGCGCCAGCGTCTTTTCAGTTCATCCTTTAAGAATAGTTTGCAGGGTTATCAGGCCGTTGAAATATTACGAAATTATGCGGATAAAAGTCCAACGCAAGATCCATTGTCTATCGTGCAGTACCTGGACATGAAAACTTATCTTGTTGGTGACATTCTGACCAAGGTCGATCGTGCGAGCATGGCGCATTCTTTAGAAGTGCGCGTGCCGCTCTTAGATCACAAACTGGTTGAATGGATTTCTGGACTTCCTGCTTCTTTGAAATTACATAACCATGAAGGGAAATACATTTTTAAAAAAGCTCTGGAAGATTACCTGCCTAATGATGTGCTCTATCGTAACAAAATGGGATTTTCAGTGCCATTAGCAAAATGGTTTAGGGGTGAGCTACGCGAAAGGGTGCGCAAATCATTACTTGGTAATACTTTGGCAGAGACAGGTATCTTCAATATGGATTTTATTGAGGAAATGCTCGAGCAACATCAATCGGGCAGGAGAGATTACAGCGCGCCATTATGGACATTACTCATGTTTGAATCCTTTCTCCGTAATACTTATCACGATGGTAAGGTCTCCCTGCATGGAGATAATGTTAGGTTCATGTAAATTAGGAAATTGATTTCTGATGAGCGAAAGTAAGCATGAAAATGCTCTTCTTTTATATTTTAGTTTGTAGAATTGAATTTAAAGACATTTCATGCTGAATGTTTTTTTGACTATCGATACTGAGATATGGCCATTCTCGCCAGGTTGGCCTGTGCATGCCTTACCTGCTGATAAATTAAGTTTTACTAAGGAAATCGAGACCTATTTATTCGGTAAAACATCACAGGGCGAATATGGTGTGCCTTTTCAAGTAAAAACTTTTAATGAATTTGGATTGAAGGCGACTTATTTTCTTGAGCCTCTTTTTGCGGACAAGGTGGGTTCTGCCCATTTGGCTGACATAGTAAGCCTAATCCAGAGTAATGGTCATGAAGTACAGCTCCATATCCATACTGAGTGGTTGAGTGAAATCAGTGATTCTTCTATTCCCGCAAAGTTTAAGCAATTCATGCATCAATTCTCGCTGGA
>CAYNXU010000049.1:1736-3617 GCA_964401225.1 uncultured Nitrosomonas sp. | reverse complement strand
GGGCATTATCGACATACTCAGCTTGCAGCGTGTTCTTTTAACGAGCTTAAAACAACCCTGCTCGAAGCTTGGAGGGCTGGCTGGTATTCATTTGTGATCGTTTTGCACAGTTTTGAATTGATCAAAGGTAAAACGCCATCAACGCTTCCGCTACCTGATAAAACTAATATTAATCGCTTCTTACTGCTCTGTGAGTTTCTTGCTGCTAATTCTGACAAATTTTCAACTACATTATTTTCCGAAATAAATACGGAACTGGTACCGGAAATAGATGCGAATAAACCCCTTCGCTCTCGTTTCTACCATACGGCTAGACGATTTATGGAGCAAGGCATGGCGAGATTTACCTAATGGTGACTTGGTCGGAAAAATCAATTGCTTTTAACTTTCGGCTAGGTGAGTTTAAACTTTTTGTTTGGCATCTTCCGGCGCTGATATCCAATCAGCACTTTACGGAGATATCAAATGCTCTCATACCTCCTCAAGCTGCTGCAGAGTATTTCTCAAACACGTCAGAAGTTCTCGTGATGCGTTCTCATCCTGTCGAGAGTCGGATGCCTAGATTGACATTGCTGCCGCAAACGATTCGCTATGTCTCTTCCTATTACAATCGTTATTGGGTTGAACTCACTGGTGAATTTGATGATTATTTAAAAAAATTTTCTACAAAATCTAGAAATACACTCTCCAGAAAAATTAAAAAATTTACTGAATTTTCCGGTGGTGAACTTTCCTGGCAGGAATTCTTGCATATTAACGAAATGGAAGCATTTCATCGATTGGCTCTGGAAGTTTCCAAGAAAACCTATCAGGATAGACTGCTGGATTGCGGTCTTCCAGATAGTCAAGAATTTTTGGAAAATATGTTACAACTTGCAGAACAGGATAAAGTACGGGGTTATATCCTTTTCTATCATAATAAGCCGATTGCTTATATCTACTGTCCGATACACGATGGCATCGTTTTCTATGAATATGTTGGACATGATCCTGATTTTCAGCGCTGGTCGCCAGGTACAATATTACAATTTTTTTGCCTCAAAAAGCTTTTTGAAGCAAAAAAATTAAGGATATTTGATTTTACTGAAGGAGAAGGTGCTCATAAGGAGTTTTTTGCAACCCATAATAAATATTGTGCAGACATTTATTATTTCCGCCGCACAGTGCGAAATCTTATCATGCTGCTATTGCATACGGGCATCGATACGTTATCCAAGGGGATAGTGAGCGTGCTAGATAGATTAGGATTGAAGACGTATATCAAAAAATTGGTTCGTTCAACTGCTTAACTGAATGTTCTATTATTCGTCTATGAGTTTAACCTCTTTTGGGTTTAATTTCCTGTGGCTTACTGTGGAGATGCTTTGTCTAATGAGTAAACGCTTACCGTTCTTCTTGAGAGATTAAATCATTAAAATTCACTGCCTCATGTTTAAAATTAAATTAAAAAATAAAAAATTAGAAATGGAGCAAAACAATAAGGTAAAGGTCCTTTTTGTTTGTATGGGTAATATTTGCAGATCACCAACTGCGGATGCAGTATTTAGACATCAAGTCAGAGTTGCCGGTTTGGAGAATCAGATCCAGATTGATTCGGCAGGTACGCACGCTTACCATATTGATGAACCTCCTGATAGACGTGCACAAAAGGCGGCACTGAAAAGAGGGTATGCTATGCAGGAACTGCGTGCCCGTGCCGTAGAGCCGAATGATTTTGAAGTATTTCACTATATTCTAGCAATGGACAAAAGCAATCTTGCAATACTGCAAGATCGTTGCCCGCAACAGTATAGTCATAAGCTTGACCTGCTTATGCGATATAGCAACCGATGGGATAGCTGTCAGGAAATAGCCGATCCTTATTATGGTGGAAGTCATGGG
>CAYNXU010000049.1:0-1636 GCA_964401225.1 uncultured Nitrosomonas sp. | reverse complement strand
CCGATGGGATAGCTGTCAGGAAATAGCCGATCCTTATTATGGTGGAAGTCATGGGTTTGAATTGGTGCTGGATTTGGTGGAAGATGCCAACAATGGATTGTTAAAGCATATCCTTTCTAAGGAACAGACATAACGAATTGTTTGCCCTCATGAAACGGGAAAAATTTCTAGCCATGCAATAAGGCAGTGAACATTATGCTTGTCAAATTTTCGGGTTAATTTTGGTTAAATACTTGCAACAGTTATAAAACTGATTGTCTGATTTGTGAAACATTCTGTTGCCCGAAACACACGTATCATAGTATCCTCGTCCCTACCATAGGAATGGTCATCGGCAGATTGAGCTTCTATCGCCGATTCTGTTAGCTAAATATAGTGCCTGTATAGTGCCTGCTCCCTCAGCAAAAAGAGGGATTGATCAACTTAATGGGAGGGATAAGTAATGCGTTTTGCTCGTCACAGAAAAATTAAAACATGGCCACTACTGCTGTGCGGTATGTTTGTTACTTCAACCGTTGTTGCGGAAGATAAGGGATTAGTTGAGAATCTGACCGGCTTCAAGATCAACGAAACTCCATTCATGAAATCATTGGGTGTCAATTTTGGAGGTTGGGTAGAAATCGGATTTGGTGGGAATCCGCATGGCCCTAAAAATAAATCAAATGCACCTGTCACTTTCAATGATGGCGCCAATCATTTCAATCTTCATCAGGTTTACGGCTTTCTTGAAAAGGAGGTCAATGTCGGGGGAAAGGAATGGGACGTTGGTTTTCGTGCAGACCTGCTATACGGTAGGGATGCGAGATTTACGGTTGCCTCAAATTTCGATAGGACGATTTTAGGTGATGATCCCAAACATCAGCTAGCTTTCCCGCAGTTATACGCAAGCGTATATGCACCGTATGGCAATGGGATTACCGCTACGATCGGTCATTTTTATACGATTATGGGGTATGAAGCTGTGCCTTCACCGAACAATTTTTTCTTCTCGCATGCGTATACCATGCAGTATGGTGAGCCTTTCACGCATACCGGTGCGCTATTAGCCTACCCAGTCAACAATAACATCACGATTCAAGGTGGGGTCGTTACCGGATGGGATGCTTTCTTCAGACAGCCAGCCAATTTTCTGGGCGGTATCAGTTATACCACTGATGATGAGCGAACGGCTTTGTCAGCTACCCTGATTTCCGGAAGTGTGGAAACAGGAGGTTTGAACAACGATCATAATCGCACGTTATATAGCATTGTGCTGGAGCACGATATAACAGAGAGATTCCATTATGTGTTGCAGCATGACCATGGAATAGAAGAAAAAACCTCTACTTCTCATTCAGCGAGTTGGTATGGTATTAATCAGTATCTTATTTATGATATTGCATCGAATCTTGGTGCGGGTTTGCGCTTTGAATGGTTCCATGACAAGGATGGTGCTAGAGTGCTAGCGGATGGAAGAAAAGAGCATTTCATAGCCATAACAGGTGGTCTGAACTATAAGCCAATAGCAGGACTGACTATTCGACCAGAAGTACGATATGATCTGGCCACCGAGAATAATACTGTTTATCGTGACGGAAAAAAAGGGGATCAGGTATTACTCTCAGTCAGTGCCATTTTCCGCTTCTAGATTTCTTAA
>CAYNXU010000048.1:0-9079 GCA_964401225.1 uncultured Nitrosomonas sp. | reverse complement strand
AGCGAGGGCGAGAGCTGGTTAGGCAGGATTTTTCGATCATTTGAGGCGAATAGTTATTCTATTTAACGAAAAGGATCAGAAAATCCGGCCAGCCAGGCTCGTCCGCAGTAGATCAGTCTCTCAAGAAACGCCTTCCAAGTGGCTGATTTAATATAATATATTTTTTACATAAACTAGCTGTTTTGTGTTTCTTCGGCACGATTTGCGGCATTGGACCGATTACTTCGCTATTCTCGGACAGCCTCCTGGTACACTCACGGTGGTGAGCAATGAAAATCATCGGGCTGACCATATGACGTATTGCTATGTTAATCGCGGTTTTTTTGATTAGTTTCCTGGTCAAAGAACCTTTGTCATTCATCTTCCATCAGCTGGACTATTTCAATCGTTTCTATAATCCCAGGCATGCAATTTCCGGGGGGAACAAAAAAAATTAATTTTTGCTCGATTGTTCCGTTATTTAATTTGGTGCATCGCAGATTCAGTTCGACACTCAGATGCGGTGAGTAACGATATTAGTAATTAAATGCCAGTAAGTTTTTGATGACGTGTGACAACTTCTCATATTGAATGCGTTGACAACAACCAATTGGGTATCTTATTACTATAAAAAAAATTACAAACGATTATGAATAAATGGACTGTTATCAATGATGCAACAATGTTGACATTGTCTAATGCAGTACCTGTCATACCAACAAGAACCTCGTCAGGGGATATCGCTTCATCAGTTGGCTATTCAGAAAAATCCATCACTATAATTATCGAAAGCTTGGCATTTGTCGTGGCTGCGATCAAGAATGAAAAGCTAGCAGTATCAGGAAATCTGTTTCGTAAATTAGAGCGCATGACCCTCGGGTTAGTGAATAGCCAGGCTTATTCTTCCTGTACCCGGAATGTTTAGTAGCATAACTGTCGGAGAGCGTACGATCACGCAACCGCATGCAGGGGCGGAAGTCAAAACTCCGGATGCTGACCACCTCGGCCAACTGATTAGCGGTTTCGCTTGGTTTGCCGGTATTACTGCAGCATTATTAATTCCCTTGCTGGTGCTGGGTTATGGCTATGTGACGCAGCATATGCTCGTGGCGAATGATGCGACGTTGCTCTCAACAGTGGCTAAACTACAAGAGAAATCGCCCTCCCTAAGCAGGGGAGGTCAGGATGTTTTGCAACAGCTGCTGCAAGCCGTTTCTATCGATAGCGTGAGTAAAGTGACCTCAAGCGCAGAGGCAGATAACGATGTGTTGGGTTTTATCCAAAAGCGTGTTGAGGTACGTGGGGCGGATGGAACCAGCACCACATTGACCATTTCCCGGTCCCTGCAACCCGCCCTCATTGCCGCGCTATTTGGGCTGATTCCCGGTGTGTTGATAGGATTTTTGGTGTTTCACGTGACTCAAGCGTATCCGCGCAGAATGCTGGGTATTGCCATGAGTGAGCTGGAACGTCGTACTGAGGCTGAACGCCGATTGCGCACGGCTAATTCACTATTCTCAGCGATATTGGAGTCGACAGCCGAAGGCATTGTGGCAATCGATGACCAAGGGCGGGTCGTAGCGTGCAATACCCGCTACCTCGAGCTCTGGAAACTGTCTGAGCATGAGCGAGCGCAGGATGATTGTATGCTCTTTGTCTCGCTGGCGGCAAAAGTTCGTGACCCGAAGGGCTTTCTTGAACGCAACCAGCAGTTGCTGGAAGCGCCAACCTCTGAGCTGACCGAATATCTGGAGCTCAGGGATGGTCGATCCTTCGAATGGACATCACGCCCCCAGCGTATTCAGGGAGGAGTGGTGGGACGGATTTCAACCTTTCGGGATGTGAGCGAGAGCAAGCGAGCCGAGGTACTGCTGTCTACAGAGAATGCCGTCCTCGAAAAGGTGGTGAAAGGGGCGCCGCTGGAAGACGCGCTGTTTGTGGTGGCAGATGCCATTGAGCGCGAATCGGGCGATATGTTTTGCGCTATTCTATTTTGCGAGGATGGCCGCACGACTAACCTGAATGTGGTCACTGGCCGCAGTCTGCCATCGTGGTATCGAGATCAATTGTTGGCACTGCACCCGCGCATTAGTCGGCGCAAGGATGATTTGCATTGTATTGATGTCGAAACGCCTTCCGGCTGGTTTGAGTCCCGGCCTTACCGTCAACTCATGGCGCGATTGGCAGTCAGTCAGATCAATCTGGTGCCCATCCGGGGCTCCACAGGGAACATGATTGGTTTAGTGCTTGCGCACTACCGAGCCAATGTGGATCGTGGGTTCGAGCGTGATGGCCAACTCGTGCAGATCGCAAGCCAGATGTGCTCTATCGCAATCGACCGTTATCGCTCAACCCGCGAACTCGACCTGCTTGCCCATTACGATTTTCTTACCGGATTGCCTAACCGCAAACACTTTCATGATCATTTGAGAGGAGCGATAGAGCGAGTGCAGAAGACCAGTCGTCCGCTTGGACTGCTCTTTCTCGATCTCGATCGGTTCAAAGCAGTTAACGATTCACTTGGTCATGCTGCGGGTGATGCGCTGCTTAAAGTAGTTGCCACACGCATCCGTGAAAGTGTGCGTGCGCAAGATGTTGTGGCTCGCTTAAGTGGGGATGAGTTCGTTGTGTTGATCGAAGACCTCCCGCAAACTGAAATTGCCGCCGGGCTGGCACAAAAGATCGCGGAGCGGATGACAGAAGGAGTAAACCTGAATGGTCATGAGACATTCATCAGCGCAAGTGTCGGTATTGCTTTGTACCCCAAAGACGGTAACACACTGGAAGAGTTGTTGAAGAACGCCGATGCAGCGATGTATGAGGTCAAGGGACAGGGGCGCAATGGTGTGCAGTTCTTCCATTCTCGCATGAACGAAGGTGGTCTCGAACGCCTTCGGCTGGAAGGGCAATTGCGGCGAGTGCTAGAGCGCAACGAGATGACTTTGCACTACCAACCGAAAGTGCAAGCCACTACTTCAAAAATCATTGGTGCAGAGGCCTTGTTACGCTGGCACCATCCTGAGCAAGGGTTGATGCCGCCATCTAGGTTTGTGCCGTTACTTGAGGAAACTGGTATGATCGTCGACTTCTGGGACTGGATTATCCGCAAGGTATGCGAGGATATGCTACGCCTGGACCAGGCAAGCAGTACGCAAATCCATATTGCGGTGAACGTCTCGGCACGGCAGTTCGGGAAACGCAGTTTGCGGGAGGGTCTGATGAGAGCAGTCGATGCCACCGGGGTTGATCCGGGTCGGCTGGAGCTTGAGCTCACTGAAAGTCTTTTGATGAAAGAGCCGCAACAGGCTTCGCACATCCTTAAAGAACTGAGAGAATTTGGAATTGGCGGAATCTCGATCGACGATTTTGGAACCGGCTACTCTTCCCTGGCGTACCTCAAACGCTTTCCGATCACGGGACTCAAGATCGATCGCTCATTCGTATCCGGCATCTCGCAAAGCAGCCAGGATGAAGCCATTGTGCATGCGATCCTCGCACTAGCGAAAAGCTTGGATCTGCGGGTTACCGCGGAGGGTGTGGAGACACTCGAGCAGGCGACGTCGCTGGCTGTTCAGGGATGTCATGAACTTCAGGGCTATTATTTCGGCAAGCCAGTCTCAATGGAAGACCTTATCGAGGCTATGCATGGCGCTAGCGTTAAAGCGCATCTACCGGTCGATACCGAATAAGGCTAGAAATATACCCTACGAGTGGCAAAGTTAGGTGTTGTCAAAGATGAAGCTCCGGGTCTTTCTTTCCAGCAGGTTAAAGATACACGGCTTGTAGAGTGAGAACTTCGTCATTCGTTAACTTAGCATAGCCTGTCAACTTGCTGCGTAACAGAATCCTTGTCCAGCTAACAGATACGGCTGGTCCTACTCTCATGAATCCTCCGGTATTTTGTTCCAGAGCTAGGAGGTTGTCCGAGAATAGACTAATCTACTGCGAACGAGCCTGATTAGCCGGATTTCTCGATTCTTTTCGTTGAATAGAACGACTATTCGCCTCAAATAATCGAAAAATCCTGCTCAACCAGCTTCGCCCTCGCTATGATCGTTATTCTCGGACAGCCTCCTAGATGGGTTTAATCATAAACAGACTGCTGCGATATAATGCCCACTTCTTTCGCAATGATTTATGCTTGAATTGTTAATCACGCTCACACAAAAGATGATCTTGCTCAATTGCGTTTTTCAACCCGGGAATTCGTTCAAGAATCACAAAACTGCTCGCTATGCGAATTTGGTCTTGATGGCGATAGACAGCGTTAACGATACGAGAGTCCTTTTCAGATAGGTCAGTCTATGTCTGCTTTGATCAAAGAGCAACGTCGTCAATTGTTTGAGCGTTATCAGCAATGTACGTCAACGGAGCAGTCCGTAGTCAATTTGTTGGCAGTCGCTTGGGGCGGACTTACCAAATCGCAAATTACAATAGCATTGCGCAAAATTTTAGGGGCGGGTGAGGCGGCTAAAGTCAAGCTGGAATTGCTGGAGCGCAACGAGCTGGTCGAAGTTGAGAAAACATCATGGAATAGTCGTTGTCTGAGGTGCAACAGGCTCATTATCGAACTTGTGACGCGCCAACTCGTCGCAGACAGTATTTTTGAGCGTTATGTCGGTCTGGTGCATCTTGCCGCGCCCTTGCAGAGGGGTTATCAGGCAAACACTAAGGATGGCATTGAGTTTCGCGACGATGACGAACTGATCAGGGAAGTGCGTATCGGTATTTATCGGGCGGATGAACTATACATCGAGCACTTGTTCAAGATGCTGGATAGAGTGAAGTATCCCTACTGGAACCGTCTGCCGCAACGCTGGCCCAGTCCCGTACCAATTTATGCGATGGTTTGCGACAATCCCTTCGAGCGCGAATGGTTCTTAAGCTTGCCTACAAAAATCAGAGAATCGACCTTGCCGTTGATCTTGCTGCAGCAAGCTGCGAACTGGGAACTGGATGCGGCAGCCTTTGATTTATTGCGTGAAGTATGCGAAGGGCCGGCCGCATCCGTGTCCGAAGATTGGCAACTATGCATGACTTTGATTTCCCTTTTTAAAGGTGAGATGCAGGCAGCGCGGGCCGCGTTGTCCCGTTGCCCGCCCAGCTTCCGGGAACGTGCTTATCGGGGATTGCTGCTCCTGCTAGAGGGTGATCAGGATAATGCTTTGCGGCATTATCGGGAAGGGCTCAGTATGTTGCGAAAGGAGCAAGGGAAGCGCAAGGTTTTCTTTCCGGGGGTTGTAGGGTTTTTCTTCGTCATGGGGTTGTTCCAGCGCAACCAAACGGGTGATTTGGATGAGGCCAAAAAACTTTTGGAAACGATTCCGGGAGATCAGCCCTTTAGCCCAGTTTTTACGCTGATGAGATC
This sequence comes from uncultured Nitrosomonas sp., assembly GCA_964401225.1. GTDB lineage: Bacteria > Pseudomonadota > Gammaproteobacteria > Burkholderiales > Nitrosomonadaceae > Nitrosomonas. Next base: position 3,732 of record CAYNXU010000048.1, on the reverse strand, counting down.
TGTTCCGGCATTGGAGCGAAATGAGCGCGGTGCTCTGATTCAATTAAACATGCGTTTTGAGCAGTTTTGCCACTATGATCGTATGAACCCCTGGATTGTTTGGATGGGCTTGTGGCTGCTCCACCAATACGAGCAGGCTGCAAAATTATCATCCTATCTGTCGCAGGCGGAAGCTTATTATCAGCAGGCTCTGCAGTGTGGTTATGGCTGGCTCGCAGCAGAGTTGGCGGCGCTGATTGCGCGGATTGCTCCGAAGCAGATGGATAAGAAAAATTTGGTTGATACTTTCCAACGCGACAAGGGTATCAGACTTTTGGTCAATCGTAGCCATCATGAGGAGCCTTGGGAGCGTGCCCTGAATGCCATCAAGAATACCGTGATGCGCGGTGCCGCCGCGGGTAGGGACGAAACGGCTGAATATCGTCTGGCGTGGTTGCTGTTACGCGAGCGTGCCTATCTAGGCTTCGCACTGGAGGCACGCGAACAGAAACGCAATGCCAGCGGCGGTTGGAGTAAGGGAAAGCCATTGTCAATGAGGAAAGTTTCTGAGATGGCGGAATCGACAGCCTATTTCACCGCGCAGGATCGCCGCGTGGCCGCGTGTATCGCTCCCAGCCAGTATGCAGGAAGCTACGCCTTGTCCGGCCGGGGTTGGCTGAAGCTGGTGGGTGCGCCTGCTGTGTTCTGGAAGGATAGCGGTGTCGCCGTAGAGTTGGTCGCTGCCGAGCCGGAACTTCGAGTCAGCAAAAAAAATAAAGGTGATCAAGTCAAAATCGAATTCTGGCCGCGGTGCGATGAAGAGGAGAATGTCGTGCTGGCTGAAGATGGTTTGACCCGCATCAAGATCATCGAACTTAAGCCGGAACACCATCGCATTGCGCAAATCATTGGCAAAGGAATCGAGGCGCCGGCGTCAGCCCAGGAGCGCATTCTGGCCAGTCTAAGTTCGGTATCCGCCTTGGTGACCATTCATTCGGACATTGGCGGCGGAGAATTTGCCACCGCCGAGACAGTCGAAGCCAATGCACGCCCCCATGTGCAACTGATTCCCGAAGGCGAGGGGCTTCGCGTCGCCATGTTGATTCGTCCCTTCGGCGACCAAGGTTCTTATTACACCCCGGGTTCCGGTGGCACCAGTTTGATCGCTGAAATCGGCGGCAGGCGCTTGCAAACCCAGCGTGATCTTAAGCTCGAGCGAAAACTGGCGAACGAAGTTATCGCTTGTTGTCCCAGTCTCGGTAATGAAGCACAAGAGGTGGCAACGTTTCAATGGCTGTTGGCAGATGCTGAAAGTAGTCTGGAGTTCTTGCTGGAACTACAGGAAACAGGTGACAAGGTTCAGATCGAATGGCCGCAAGGCGAGAAATTTAAGGTATTGGGACAAGCCGGTTTAAGTCAGTTTAGCATCAAGATCAAGCAGCAGCGTGATTGGTTCAGCGTCAGTGGAGATCTCAAACTCAACGACGGTCTGGTGTTGGACATGCAGCGCCTGCTGGAACTGACCGAAGGCGCTCGTGGCAAATTCATCCGCCTTGATGAAGGCCGCTTCCTCGCCCTGACCGAAGCGTTCAAGAAGCGTCTGGATGATTTGCGTGCTTATTCAGAAAAACATGGCAAGGATCAGCGCATCCATACATTGGCGTTGCCAGTCATGGATGAAATTGCCGGAGAAGTGGGTGAGTTTCAAGGCGATTCCGCTTGGCGGGCGCAATTGGAACGGCTGCGCCATGCAGAGCAGGTTCAGCCTAAACTTCCATCGACCTTGCAGGCAGAGTTGCGAGATTATCAACGTGACGGTTTTGAATGGATGTGCCGGCTGGCCGCCTGGGGTGTGGGTGCCTGCCTGGCCGATGACATGGGCCTGGGGAAGACCTTGCAAGCCTTGGCCATGATCCTGAGCCGGGCCGGTGAGGGACCGACGCTGGTAATTGCGCCGACTTCGGTTTGCATGAACTGGCAGAGCGAAGTCCAGCGTTTCGCGCCAACACTTAATGCACAAATTCTGGGTGGCGGGGATCGGCAAAAACTGATCGAGGGTTTACGCCCAATGGATCTATTAATTTGCAGCTATGCCCTATTGCAGCAGGAATCCATCGGCAAGCTTCTGGCGGTGCCCACCTGGCAAACTATTGTGCTGGACGAAGCTCAGCTCATCAAAAACCCGGCAACCAAGCGTTCACAGCAGGCCATGGCCCTGCAAGGCCTGTTCAAGATCATTACCACCGGAACGCCGGTGGAAAATCATCTGGGTGAGCTTTGGAATCTATTCCGATTCATCAATCCCGGCCTGCTCGGTTCTCTGGAAAGCTTCAGCCGCCGTTTCATCGGGCCCATTGAGCGCAATCAGGATCGTGAGGTGCGCCAGCGGCTAAAACGCATGATCCAGCCTTTCATCCTGCGGCGAACCAAGGCCCAGGTGCTGGACGAGCTGCCGCCGCGTACCGAGATTGAGCTGCAAGTGGAGCTAAGCGAGCAGGAAGCGCTATTTTACGAGGCTTTGCGTCGCAAGCTATTGAGCGAGTTGAACGAAACCCAAGGGGGCGAGGAAGACAAACGCTTCAAGGTTTTGGCCGCGATCACCAAGCTGCGTCGGGCCTGCTGCAATGTGCAACTGGTAGCACCGGATCTGGGTCTTCCCAGTAGCAAGCTGGCGTTGTTCGGCGAAGTTCTAGATGAACTTCTCGACAATCGCCATAAAACCTTGGTGTTCAGTCAGTTCGTCGACCACCTCAGCCTTATTCGTAGCCATCTGGACGAAAAAGGCATCGACTATCAATACCTGGACGGCCAAACCCCGCCAGCCGAACGCAAGAAGCGGGTAGACGCTTTTCAGGCCGGACAGGGCGATGTCTTTCTCATCAGCCTGAAAGCCGGGGGTGTCGGCCTGAACTTAACGGCTGCGGATTATGTCATCCATATGGACCCCTGGTGGAATCCGGCGGTTGAAGACCAGGCCTCCGACCGCGCCCATCGCATTGGCCAGCAACGACCCGTCACCGTGTACCGGCTAGTGACGAAAAATACCATTGAGGAGCAAATCGTCTCGCTACACAGGCACAAGCGCGATCTGGCCGACAGCGTTCTGGAAGGTGGTGAAATCAGCGGCAAGATCAGCGCCCGGGAATTGCTGAACTTGATTCAGCGTGGATGAGTTTGGTAACTTTGGGGAAACTGCTTAAATTTTAGCTCATTAGTTTTCTCAAAATACTCTCGTAACACCTCAAGATTTGACATCTATACCTTCTACTGCAAGCGTAGATATCCATCATTTACTGTGCACCTTCTTGGTTAAAAGGTCATAATTCTCTTTTTTAGCTAGGAAAGTAAGTCATGACCCAACTGACCCAGAATGAGATCAAATTGATTGAGAGTAAATTACGCCAACGCCAGCACGATCTACTCGAAGAAGTCCGTAACGAGCTCGATGAGCGCGAGAATCAGCACCTGGCTGCCATAATGGGTAATGACCCCGGTGATAGCTGTGATGTATCGCTGGCTGATGTGCTGGCTGATCTGAGCATAGTGCGGGTAGATCGCCAAATTAACGAATTACGTGAGATCGAGCACAAAATGCTCCAGATCAATGAGGGTAGTTTGAATGAATGTATAGATTGCGGCGCTGAAATTGGTTTGCAACGTCTGTTGGCTTACCCGACGGCCATGCGGTGTGTATCTTGCCAGGGAAGGCACGAACAGATGTATGCGCATGAGGGGCATCCAAGTTTGTAACAA
>CAYNXU010000047.1:0-9404 GCA_964401225.1 uncultured Nitrosomonas sp. | reverse complement strand
ATCCAAAATTGGCCGGGTAAAACTATCCAATATCGGCGCCAATGGACTATAAGGATTGATCCAAGAAAGCACTGCTTGCACAATGATCATAATCAACACGATGTACAGTGTCATTCTAATCAGCTCAATCAATGCCACTAATCCAAATCCGATAAATGTGCTCCCAGTAGTTGCACCAAGCTCATAACCCTGCAGTAAATTGACACCTGCCAGGATGATGAATTGTGCCAGCCAGGCCAGCACGAGTGTCGCAAGATCAAACCCCTTCCAGCCGGGAATTACCCGCCGTACTGGCCGCACGATAAAGTTGGTAATGGCGACAAGAAATTTCGACAAGGGATTATGATAAGGAGCACGTAACAATTGCATATAGAAACGCAGCAATAGCGCAAGAGAAAACAAGCCAAGCACGGTGTCTAAAAGAAAAATCAATATTTGGCTAGACATCATCTACTCCCCGAAGATTTTAGTACTTGACGTTAAAAAAATTATTTCCTACCCAATTCATCACCCATTTGTTGCGCACGTTCAAAAGCGACATGGATCGCACGCACAATTGCTTTTTTAACATCATCCCGCTCCATTCTCAGCAATGCTTGCTCGGTTGTCCCTCCTCGAGAAGTTACCCGAGACCGCAAAACAGTAACCTCTTCCTCGCTCTGGACAGCAAGCTGTGTTGCACCCAAAAAGGTTTGCAAGGTCAATTGCCTTGCCTGCGCATTACTTAAACCCAATTCCATACCAGCCTGCTGCATTGCTTCAATAAAATAAAAAATATAAGCAGGACCGCTACCCGATACGGCGGTCACGGCATCTAATAGCACTTCCTGCTCCACCCATAATACCGACCCTACCGCATTGAGAATTTTGGCAGCATATTCCTTTTGTAGGGAAGTCACTGTAGGTAATGCGTAAAGTCCCGTGACGCCGGCACGAATCAACGATGGTGTATTCGGCATAGCCCGCACGATACCGCTATACCCTCCCAACCAGCGAGACAAATCGGGCGCACGAATACCTGCTGCAATAGAAATAACCAACTGATCAGCGAGCATGGGGGCGAGTTGCTCTGCAACCGCAAAAAGCTGCTGTGGCTTAACCGCCAAAACAATCACATCACAGTCGATAATGCCTGTAGCAAGCTCAGCACAAGCGACCACATCAAATTGACGCTTTATTCTGTCGCGACTTTCAGGATCGATTTCTACAACGCGCAGCTGTGCAGCCGGATAGTCTTGCTGTAATAATCCACCAATCAAGGCGCAAGCCATATTGCCACCGCCAACAAACGTAATAATCACCTCACTCCCCCACTCGTATTTTTTAAAACGAAGCTGCCACTCGGCTCCAAACTAGCGTTGACTAAAAACCAACAACATGCCTTGGCGCTTTTTATCCCTTTTCATTGAATAACCCGGCTTATCGCTTGAATATATTCACGATTATCGTGAGCACAACACTCACGATAATCATGGACGTAATCGGTATAAAAACCTTTCCCCGCTCTGACTCTATCCTGATATCGCCAGGCAATTTTCCAAACCAGCTAAAGAGCCAAGGTGCCAAATGCATTATTGCGCCCAGGACAAGCAATATTGCCCCTGCAATCATGATCCACCGTGCCATAAAATCCATACTCTAAAATAGCGTTCGCATCAAAAAGACTTGAAAGTGCTCACCAGTCTTGCGACAGGCAATCAACAACCTTACTTCTGGCATTTTGGACAATAGAAACTTGATCGTTGCCCTTGCTTAATCTGCTCAATCAAGCCGCCACATTGCCGACATGGCCGGTTTACCCGGCCATACACCCAGTATTGTTGCTGAAAATAACCCGGATTACCGTCGCACTTAACAAAATCTCGTAAACTACTGCCACCTGCCTCAATCGCCGCATTCAGCGTTGTTTTGATAGCGCAAGCCAATTTTTTATATCGGCTAAGACCAATTTTACCGGCTTGTACTCTGGGATGTATTCCTGCGCGAAATAACGCTTCATTAGCGTAGATATTACCTATCCCCACTACCATGCGATTATTCATAAGCATCTCCTTAATACTGACAATACGATGCCGCGACCTCTCGTACAGGCTTCTCCCATCAAAGGATAAGTCCAACGGCTCTTCTCCAAGTTGGATAAGCAGGGGATGGCGCATAACATCTCCCGCATTCCACAGAATAGCGCCAAAACGGCGCGGATCTCTAAAACGAAGGATTATTCCATTGGCGAATACCAGGTCAAAATGATCATGTTTTTGTACTGGTTCCGGGGCAAATACTATACGCAAACTGCCAGACATGCCCAAATGGATAATCAATGTACCTTTGCCGCAAAATAACAAAAGATACTTTGCGCGTCGCGCTATCGCAGTAATCTCCTGTCCCACCAGAATATCTTCAAGATTAGTTGGAATCGGCCAGCGCAAATGTGGATTTCTAACAACCACGCACGCAATGCGCTGATTTAATAAATGCGGTTCAATGCCTTGTCGCGTGACCTCTACTTCAGGTAATTCAGGCATTATTCAACAAGAACGGTTTGATCCTTATTAAAAAATTGGGGATCCAGCAATTGATTACCAAAACCAATTGGAAAATGGTAGCGGATACCCTCGTCTATACGCTGCAAAGTTAGCTCAGATTCATTTTGTACCGCGATCAGCCTAATCTTTCTTCCATCTTGTAGCACAATGCTGATTTCTTCTCCATCCGTATCAGGTTTGCCAGAATCCAGTGTCAGATAGATTGCCTGGGCCGAATACCAGGCTTGGGTCCATTGATTCAGCACATCCTGACTAAAAGTGTGTTCATGATGAGGTGGACTTACTTGCCAACCCTGCTCATGCTTTAAATGGAAGTCTGCCAATGTAAACTCCACGGGAATCTCATCCTCCGCAAATAATCTTGAATCCAATAGATCAGTAGGCAATACTGCCAGCGACGCTGCATAGCGAGGCGAGATCAGAAAAATATGCTGTCGGGTTGCTATATATTGCTCATTGGTGACCGGCGCAAAATCACCAAACTTGAACGACTCTTGATTGATTTGCAACTCAATGAGCGGAGAGATCAGACCGTAGCGATCCAAATTCGCCAGTGGCAAAAGATGCTGGCTTGCCGCAGACAGAATCTCCAGAATACGCTCAACCTTTTCTTTATTCACTCTGCCTTCCACAGGCTTTCTCATGTACCAGTGATTATCTGCACGACTTAATTCAATGGCAATATCCTGCCTCGTAATACGTATATGCTGCACTGCCTCCACTGAAAGCGACGAGATTTTATGCGTTGCCTCCTCCTGCAAGGATGGTTTGATATAGAGAACCGTTGCAAGTACAGCAACGGTGACAAGCATGATCAGATTTAGCCAGGAATGGGAATGCATATACGGTTACCTTCTCCTCCGAACCCACCATATGATGAGTCCACTTATTAAAAATAGTGAAGGAAGGACAATAAGAAAGCCAATTACGATGATAGATAGCTCAGATTCATTTAACGTCAATTGACTATCAATGGTTGCACGAGGTTGAATCGTAATCAGATCCTCATCGCCTGCAAGCCAATTAATTAGATTGATTCCAAAATCGATATTACCGCCATTCCCCAGATAGGTATTGGCTAGGAAATGTCCACTGCCAATCACAACGACACGTTGCTCACGATCGTCAAGGGTACGATCCAGCGCCACCGCCACGCTCACTGGACCAGGCACATCTTCCGCTTCATCAAACGTCATTTCCTCATCCAACTCACCGGTCTCCACCCAGCCCTGTGGCGCCACTTCAACTAGCGAGACACCATACCATTCCTCGTTTTCATTGATAATAACCTGTCTGGCAAATGGAAATACTGTAATAAAATCGAAATTCTCGGTAACCACATGCTGCCCATAAATCGTCCCCAATGCAAATGTGACAGGCGCCTTTAGCCGCTTAGCCTGGGGATCCACCACCACACCGGGCGTGAAAGTCAAACCCAGCTTCTCAGCTAATGGCAATAAACCGTATAAAGAATCCTGGTCCACCAACCATAATAGATTTCCACCCTGATCGATGTAATCGAGTAATTTATCCACCTCACCCGCCAGTAAATCTGTCTGAGGGGAAGCGATGATAAGTACATCTATATTGGCTGGAATTTCCTCTGTGCTGGCAAGATTAAGGGCTTCACCCTGAAAACCAGCATCGGCCAGTTTTCTACCAAAATCACCCATATCACGGTTGGCAATCCCGTCAAGCTTACGTTCGCCATGACCGAAAAGCGCCATCACTTGCTTCTGATTTGATCGCGCCAATCGCATCAGTGCATTGGTAAATGCCTGTTCGTTAATGGTGGTGAGATGTTCGCTCCGGTCATTAAAGGTTATAACCATCTCACCGTTCATCCTGACGCCTGCCTCTTGGGCAAGGATAGGCTGCTCAACCGGATCGATGAAGTCAAGAGCAAGATCAGGCTTAATTCGCTGGTAGACAGCCACAAAATCACTGATAATTTTTCTAATATCGCCTAGCTGAGCATCCTGAGCAGTCGCATAAACCGTAACGTCCACCGGACCATTCAGTTTCTGCAAAACGTCTAAGCTCGCCTGACTCAGGCTATTACGACCATTCTGACTGATATCCCATTGAGTACGAAACTCCATCGCCAGATAACCCAGCAAACCCACCAATACTAAGAGCAGCACAACAAACAAACCGTTCTGCAACAATAGCTGGAGCCTTAATTTTTTATTAACTGTAATCATTTAGATCATGAACTAAACTATTGGCAAACCAATCTCACCCATGAAGCCTCACCCCATCTAGTCGACGTACTGTCAACATCAGGAAGGTCATAATAAAAAGAATAAAAAAAGTCAGACTGAACGAATCAATCAAGCCCTGGTTAAAACTTTCGAAATGCCGCAGTAATGAAAAATTTTGTGCAATACCGCTTACACCGCTTGCCACGATATCCGCAATCCATAACGCGAGTAACGCACCCAATGTTCCAAGTGCAGCAATTGCAGGATGAGAAGTCAGGCTAGAAATATACAACCCAAGCGCAACAAAACTTGCGGCAAGCAATAACAAGCCAATCACATTACTTAGCAACAAGCCGAAATCCATCGCTCCTCCAATAAGCAAAGAAAGCGACAGCACCACGGCAAGTGACGTTGCAAGCAAAAAGAAAACCATCATTCCTAAAAATTTGCCCAACACAATAGCGGTCATCGAAATTGGCGCGGAAATCAACAGCGTCATGGTATGGTTACGCCATTCCTCCGCCATCAAACGCATAGTCAACAGCGGTGTCACCATTAACAATACGATCGATGTCACCGCAAAAACCGGAGCTATGATGACTTCTGTCGCACCCGGCGGGTTGGTAATTTGCATGAGCTGCGATTGCAGCTCTAAGAATGCATCGAGACGACCGAGAAATACCCAGGTAAGCATTAACTGAATCAATGCGAGAAAGGTCCATGCCAAGGGTGAGACAAACAATAATTTCAATTCTTTTCTGGCAATAGTCACTATCATCTTACTCATTCCAAGTACGCTCGTTATTCAGGGTAAGCTGTTCAAAAATTTGTTCCAAACTAAGCTCTTTCTGTTTCAGTTCAGCAAGTGAAGCATTAAACACCGTCACACCCTGATTCATGATCTGCACTCGATCGCATACACTTTCAACTTCCGGGAGAATATGCGTGGAAAGAATAACGCTGGCGGACTTACCCAGCTCTTGTATTAACGCACGAATCTCCCGTATCTGATTAGGATCCAATCCTACCGAAGGCTCATCCAGTATAATAACTTCAGGCTGATGAATCACTGCTTGCGCAATACCTACGCGTTGCTGGAAACCCTTGGATAATGCCCCAATCAGACGTTTCCCCACCCCATTGAGCCCACATCGATGTTTGACTTTATTCAATACTTCGTCGATTCTGGATAGATGGATATTATGCAATCTAGCCGCAAATTTAAGATATTCATCCACCGTTAATTCTTTGTATAACGGTGGATTCTCAGGAAGATAGCCAATATGACATTTGGCCTCACGCGGATTTTTAAGCAAATCGGTGCCACAGATTTGCACGCTGCCACTGGTAGGCGCCAAATTCCCTGTTAGCATCTGCATGGTCGTACTTTTTCCTGCGCCATTAGGGCCTAACAAGCCCAGCACCTCGCCATGTCTTAATTCCAAATCAACTTTACGCACAGCCACATGATTACCGAAGCTGCGGCTTAGATTATGAGCGGAGATAGTCACACTAGAAACAGTATCGTTCACAAGCGCATTCATTTTGTAAATTGATCACTAAAAAAATTAGGCATTCTCACTGCAAGTAACAAACAAAATTATCTTATTAAAAACATCAATCAAGTTTCATTCGAATCAAGCATCTTAAAATTAGTATCTCGAGAGATGATAAAAAACAGACAAAATCGTTACCATCCAATTTTATTCGACCCATCAAATCCCAAGTTATTGGCTTAGTACATATTATTTCTGAGATAATAACAATCAAGTATCAGTCCGTCTTAATTGATTGACACAGTGTTGCATATTAACAACAAGCCGGTTTGACAAAAATAAAAACATACACGCATAATCCGCTCAAGTAGTGCATTAATAATCAATTTATCGACAAGAGTCACGAGATCGCATCAGCAACAAGGGATTTGTGGAGTTGATTGGTTTTGAGTGAAACAAAATTACTGAAAAGGACAATAGCATGAAAAAGATAATATCGACCAGAAAGTATCTAATAGGAGCGCTTGCTGTTCTGTCAGCACTTTTATTTTCAGCAATAGCAGCTGCAGAATTACCACACTACAAACAAGGTGAAAGTGATGCAGAGAAAGTAAAAGCCTATGCAGTGGATGATCGAGGAGTCGTTTCAAGAAGCTCCGCTGATTTGGGCAATCACTGCTGGCGCACAAGAGAGTGGACAGAAGAAACAGCAACTTGCGAATGCGATCCAGATCTCCCAAAATGTCAAGTTGCTGAAGCGCCCCCCTCTCCTCCTCCTGCTGCTGCGCCAGTCATGACTGAACCAGAAAAAATCTCTTTTTCTGCAGATGCATTGTTTGATTTTGACAAAGCCGTGCTCAAACCAGAAGGAAAAATGGCTTTAGATGACTTTGCGGATAAATTGAGAAATATCAATTACGACCTTATCATCGCCGTTGGCTATGCTGACCGCATAGGATCGGAAGAGTATAACAAACAGCTCTCCCTGAGACGCGCTGAAGCTGTTAAGAGCTATCTGGTCAATAACAGAGGGATTAGTCCAGATCGTATTTTCACCGATGGCAAGGGTGAAGCTAACCCAGTGACAGGGGGTAGCTGTATAGGTGAAAGAAAAACCAAAGCGTTGATTGATTGCTTGGCCCCTGATCGTCGTGTAGAAATCGAAGTAGCAGGTACACACGAAGGTAATTAAGTTTGAATCAGCTCCAAAGCTGATCTCAAAAGAAAAGCCCTGCCGTAGTGCAGGGCTTTTTCATTAGATTGCAACAAAATGGCCTACCCTACCACCGTCGACACCGTTATCGAAGCGCGCTGGATTATTCCGGTTGAACCAGAAAAGACCGTACTGACTGATCATGCTATCGTAATTGATAATGGCATCATCAAAGCCATTTTACCAAGCTCACAGGCACAAGCCCAGTTCGCCCCCTTAAAGCACTTTGTCCTAAATCATCATACGATTATCCCCGGCTTGATCAATTTACACACCCATGCTGCCATGACCTTAATGCGTGGCTTAGCTGATGACCTGCCATTAATGGAATGGCTCAAGCATCACATCTGGCCTGCAGAAACTCGGTTTGCTGATGCACATTTTGTGCAGGATGGTGCGATGCTAGCTTGCGCAGAAATGCTGAAAGGCGGAGTAACCTGCTTCAACGATATGTACTACTTTCCAGAAATTACTGCAAAAGCCGCTATAGAAAGCGGTTTGCGCGCAGCTATAGGAATAATAGTCATTGACTTTCCTTCTGCCTATGCCAGTGACGCCGATGATTACCTCAGCAAGGGATTGATGCTGCGTGACCAATACTCTCAGCATCCTCTACTATCGTTTTGTTTAGCGCCCCATGCACCTTATACCGTGAATGATAAAGTTTTAGCCAAGCTCACGACCTACGCTGATCAACTCGATTTACCGGTACATATTCACCTGCATGAAACTGACGATGAAATTAAAAATAGTATAGAGACCTTTGGATTTCGTCCCATTACGCGTTTACACCAGTTTGGCTTACTCAGCCCAAATCTGATTGCGGTACACATGATTCATTTGAACAAGGATGAAATCAGCCTGCTTAAACAGCAAAATTGCAACATTGCGCACTGCCCTTCGTCCAATCTGAAACTTGCCATTGGATTTGCCCCAATTACTGAATTATTAACCCAGGGAATCAATGTCGGTATCGGCACGGATGGCGCCGCGAGTAATAATCGCCTGGATATGTTCGAGGAAATGCGCCTTACCGCCTTGCTTGCCAAAGCCAGTAGCAGCCAAGCAGAAGCACTCCCAGCTCACCAGGCACTGCGTATGGCGACCCTTAATGGCGCTATTGCACTAGGGCTTGATAAAATCACAGGTTCTTTATCAATAGGCAAAGCTGCGGATATCACTGCGGTTGATTTTTCGGGACTGGCGCTTTCCCCATGCTTTGATCCCATTTCACATCTGGTTTATGTGGCGGGTCGAGAACAGGTTAGTCACGTTTGGGTGAACGGCAAGCTATTGCTGGATGATAGAGAACTTGTTACTCTGAACGAAATCGAACTGATTAATCGGGCAACGCAATGGCAAAGACGCCTCAATAGTTAATAAAAGGTACAAATTGCATGGAAAATGATGGCATCAATGCAGATCCAATGGAACTGGAGAAATTTAGTCAACTCGCCCATCGTTGGTGGGACCCTAATAGTGAATTTAAACCGCTCCATGAGATCAATCCATTACGACTGGACTACATCGACCAACTTGCTGGATTGAAAGGAAAACTTGTCTTAGACGTAGGATGTGGCGGCGGTATATTGTCAGAATCCATGTCTGCACGCGGCGCGAATACAACAGGCATCGATTTGAGCGATAAAGCCCTGAAAGTAGCTAAGCTCCATTTACTTGAAAGCGGGAACCAGGTCGATTATCGAAAGATCACCGTCGAGACGCTTGCCAAAGAACAACCTCACCATTTCGACATCGTTACTTGCATGGAAATGCTAGAGCATGTGCCCGATCCTGCCAGCGTAATCCAAGCGTGTGCTGATCTCACCAAGCCGGGTGGCTGGGTTTTTTTCTCGACCATCAATCGCAATCCAAAATCCTATCTTTATGCCATCATCGGTGCTGAATATATCCTTAAGCTATTACCGCGAGGCACCCATGAATACGC
>CAYNXU010000046.1:2726-9421 GCA_964401225.1 uncultured Nitrosomonas sp. | reverse complement strand
AACATCCGCTTTTCCATTACAAACTGTCCATCCAGCATGGCGCCCAATGTTTCCATCATAGTATCGACGGTTAAATCGGTCAGAAAACCCAGCCGCCCTTGATTGACGCCAACTAATGGCACATTGAACGGCGCAAGAATTCGCGCAATGTTAAGCATAGTGCCATCACCTCCCAATACGACGGCGAGATCGGCCTGTGCCCCGATCTCTTCTAATGTCAGCACTGGATAATCAATTTTTCCTATATGGGAGGCAGTCAATTGATCCAGCACCACTTCGAAATTACGACTGGTCAGATATTGCGCCAGACTCAATAATGGAGACAAAATATCAGGATTTTTGTGCTTGCCGATTAGTGCAATTTTGTTGAAAAAGGCGCTCATTGAAACCAATCTATGTTTGAGACATCAAATGTGTTGAGGACAAATACGAATATTAGCGCAGCATATCTGAAAGGTAAAAAGATATTGTTCAAACATTTATCGGAAAGTTGAAAGAAATGAGAAGATCAGTAAAATCATTTCTCCTGTTGATTAAAATAAGCATAATTTTTCTCTTGTAACATACGCTTCAGAAGAGTTGGATCGTGTAGAATAAACAGATGCTTAACGAACGTGCAAAAATTCTGCTTAAGACGCTGGTCGAACGCTATATCCATGAGGGCGAACCAGTAGGCTCTCGTTCGCTCTCAAAATTCTCTGGATTAGATCTCAGTCCAGCTACGATCCGCAACGTCATGGTTGATCTTGAGGAAATGGGTTATATCACCAGCCCCCATACTTCAGCCGGGCGGATGCCTACTGCGTTGGGTTATCGCTTTTTTGTTGATAGCTTGCTGGTAGTTAAATCTCTGGATAGCAAAGAAGTGTTTCATTTGGAAAACCAAATGCATCCAGATAATCCATCAAGACTGATCAACGTTGCCTCACAACTGCTCTCCGACTTGACACAATTTGCTGGCGTGGTCATCACACCTAAACGAGCAGGTGGAGCCGTCTTTCGTTACATAGAATTTATGGCGTTATCTGAGAAGCGCATTCTACTGATTATGGTGACCCCGGAAGGTGATGTGCAAAACCGCATCATTTTTACTGAAACGGTTTACAGTCAATCGGATTTGATCGAAGCAAGCAATTTTCTCAATCAGCATTATGCGGGTTGCACACTGGAAGAAATTCGTAGCCGTCTTCAAGGAGAGTTAAAACAATTGCGTCATGACATGACAAGGCTAATGAACACGGCAATTGAAGTTAGCAGTGATGTTATCCGCGAGAGTAGCGAAGCGCTCGTGCTAGCCGGTGAACATAAACTTCTTGATGTAAAAGACCTCTCTGACAATTTGGTTAATTTAAAAAAATTATTCGAATTATTTGAACGTAAAACCAAGCTGTTAAAGTTAATGGAACTAAGCCGTCAAGCACATGGTGTAAAAATTTTCATTGGTGGAGAATCGGATGTCGCTGCGCTGGATGAAGTCAGCGTGGTCACGGCTCCTTATGAGATTGAAGGAGAAGTCGTCGGTACTGTTGGCGTCATCGGCCCTAGACGTATGGCTTATGAGCGTGTTATCCCGATCGTTGACATTACTGCCAAGCTGCTCACGAGCGGATTATCACAAAATTGATAAATAATGCGTATGTGCCTATTCCAGCGAACCTAAATTAAATGACCATGTTACCTGAACCGAGCTATCAACACGGAACCCTAAGCAAAATCGGGGTTCTTCTGATCAATCTAGGTACACCTGATGCCCCAACTGCAAAAGCGCTCAGACCTTATCTGAAGCAGTTTCTCAGTGATCCCCGCGTGATAGAAATTCCACGTTGGATTTGGTGGTTTATATTGAATGGCATCATCCTCAATACGCGCCCTAGGAAATCAGCAGAGAAATATGCGCAAATCTGGATGCCGGAAGGCTCACCATTAAGAGTCCATACCGAACATCAAGCTAAATTATTGGCACGCATCCTGGAAGAACGCATTAAACCCGCTCCTATCGTTGAATTTGCTATGAATATCGGCAATCCCTCTATCGCCGATATACTGCGCCGAATGAAAGAGCGCGGGTGTGACCGTATTTTGGTATTTCCACTTTTTCCGCAGTATGCGGCTAGCAGTACGGGCTCGGCCATGGATAGCCTTTTCTCGGAATTAAAAAAGATGCGCAATATTCCTGCCATCCGTACGATCAAACATTTTCATGATCATCCCGGTTATATCGCTGCACTAGCACAAAATGTCCGCGATTATTGGGCCGAGCATGGCAAGCCGGATAAGCTTGTCATCAGCTTTCATGGCGTACCGAGGAAAACGCTTGACAAAGGAGATCCTTATCATTGCGAATGCCAGAAAACCGGCAGATTATTAGCAGAAGCACTAGAACTGGATACTGAGCAATATCAAGTCTGTTTTCAGTCGCGTTTTGGCAACGCAAAATGGTTAACACCTTATACAACAGTCATCCTCAAGGAATTGGGTAAATTAAAAACCCGGCGCGTCGATGTTGTATGCCCTGGTTTTGTTTCTGATTGCCTTGAAACACTGGAAGAAATCGCCATTGAAGGAAAAAAAACTTTCATTGAAGCTGGTGGGCAAGAATTTCATTTCATTCCCTGCCTCAATGAGCACAAAGACTGGATTAAAGCATTGAGTGATATGATCTGCGCCCACCTACAGGGATGGTCAGATTCAGGACCATCAGAGGAAGAGGCTGAACAATCACGTAAACTGGCACTTGAAATGGGAGCGACAGATTAGTGCGCGGATGAGCAAGCAGCGTTGATCGCTTTTTATCATCTGCAATCGCTCGTAGCCTGGTGCTGCAAAATTACGTTAATAACTGTTCCATAGTCAACTGATAAATCTCAGATAACCGCTCTATATCCGCTATTTCCACGTATTCGTTGAGTTTATGTATGGTTGCATTGCACGGCCCAAACTCGACTACCTGAGGGCAAATGTCTGCAATGAAACGCCCATCGGAAGTACCCCCAGTGGTGGAGAGCTGAGGCTCAATGGCTGTTACTTTCTTAATTGCTGTGCTGAGTGCGTCGGCTAGCTCAGCCTTAGGGGTGAGATAAGGTTTGCCAGAAAGCTCCCATTTCAAATCGTAATCCAGACCATGCCGATCAAGAATGTCATGAACTCGCTGTTTGAGTGATTCGACCGTGCTTGCAGTCGAAAAGCGGAAATTAAATAATAGATTGACTTCACCTGGAATAACATTAGTAGCGCCGGTACCACCCTGGATATTGGAAATATGCCATGCCGTCGGTGGAAAGTATTCGTTACCTTGATCCCATTCGGTTTCTGCCAGCTCAGCGATAGCGGGTGCAGCAAGATGAATAGGGTTTTTAGCAAGATGTGGATAGGCTATATGCCCCTGTACTCCTTTGACGGATAAATTTCCTGACAACGAACCACGTCGTCCATTTTTAATGGTGTCACCAAGCTTTTCTGTACAGGTGGGTTCACCAACAATGCAGTAATCGATGGATTCACCACGTACTTTTAGCGTTTCAACTACTTTGACGGTGCCATTTATGGCTACCCCTTCTTCATCCGATGTGATCAGTAATGCAATTGAGCCTTGATGATCCGGATAGGCACGAACAAAGCGTTCTATAGCAGTAACGCATGCCGCTAGCGAAGTTTTCATATCGGCTGCTCCGCGCCCATAAAGTCTGTTATTTCGAATCGTAGGCGTAAATGGGTCGCTTTCCCACTGTGTGAGTGGTCCTGTAGGCACGACATCCGTATGGCCTGCAAAACAGACCACAGGCCGGGCTGTACCTCGTCGCGCCCATAAGTTATCCACTTCGTCATGACGCATGTTTTCGATATTGAATCCGATGGCTTTGAGTCGATCGATCAATAATTGTTGACAGCCATCATCTACCGGCGTGAGTGAGCGACGTGCAATCAACTTTTGTGCAAGCGTCAGTGTATCACTGGACATGTGATATTTCCTTAAATTAAGAGAATTGTTTTTAAATAAAAAGAATACAAAATTAATATCTTGAATAGAAAGTTATTTTACCGATCCTATTTAAGGATAAATCGCTAAATTTCGTAATGCATTGCGACCGCGCTCTCCCAGAAAGAAATCTTTGATAAAGGGATGGTCAATCTTGATGATATCGTACAAACTACCTAATCCAATGAGGCGCTGGTCCGCCAGAACTGCGACGCGCGTTGATATCGCAGCTAATGTATCCAAATCATGCGTGACCATAACGATCGTTAATGTAAGCTCTTGTCGTAATGTTTGAATGAGTTCGACAAAACTCTCGCTAAGTGCTGGATCGAGACCTGCAGTGGGCTCATCCAGGAACAGCAATTCTGGGTCTAGTGCGAGCGCGCGGGCTAACGCAACACGTTTGATCATCCCTCCAGATAGTTCAGCAGGCATTTTGTTGGCATGCTGTGCATCTACGTCTACCATATCCAATTTCAGCATGACAAGATCGCGAATCATCTCTTCATCTAAGCAATGTAATTCGCGCATCGGTAATGCTATGTTGTCATATACCGTCAATGCGCTAAAAAGCGCACCTTGCTGGAACAACACGCCGGAGCGATTACGTAAGCTTCTTAATACATCGAGATTACAGTCGTATCTGGAGCAGCCAAAAATTTTAACGTTACCTTGTGCTGGCGTCTCTAGACCTAACATCTGACGCAGCAAGGTCGTTTTTCCGCTGCCTGATCCACCGACCAGCGTCAGCACTTCCCCGCTATAGACACTTAAATTGATGTCTTCATGGATAACGTGGCTGCCAAAGCGCGTATATAGATTGTCTATCTCTATAATGCGATCATCGGTCATTATCTTGGTATTTTAAGGCCCACATTCGAGAAAACCACGGCAAAAATCGCATCGATGAGAATGACCGCGGTAATGGAAGTCACGACAGAATTGGTCGTTCCTTCTCCCAAGCTTTCCGTGTTGGGTTTAATGCGTAAGCCAAAATGACAAGCAATCAAAGCGATGGTCATGCCGCAGACAACTCCTTTACCCAATCCAATCCATAAATTGGCAACCGGCACAGCATCGGGCAAACTGCTTATTGCATACTGGTAATTTAGCCCTATTTGTAAGTCAGCCGCTAGTATCCCTCCCAGTAGCGCAACCGCACTGGTCCAGAGCACAACGAGCGGCATGGCAATGCCTAAGGCAATAATCTTAGGTAATACCAAACGTAAACTATGAGGGATACCCATAACTGTAAGCGCATCAAGCTCCTCTGTGACACGCATAACACCAAGCTGCGCTGTCATTGAGGAGCCTGATCGCCCCGCTACCAGTATTGCAGCCAGCATTGGCCCAAGCTCACGAATGATACTCATCCCCAGAATATTGATGATAAAAACATCAGCACCAAAGGTATGGAGTTGTTCAGAAGTCAGATAACTCAGAACGATACCAATGAGAAAACCCACTAGTGCAGTAATCCCCAGTGCCTGTGCACCTGTTCTGAATAAATTCGCGGAAATCTCCCGCAAAGGAATTTGTTTCGGATGCCTAATGAGGTAGAAAACATCCAGCAATACCTGACCAGACAGAGTAATGATGCCAATCAAGTGATCCCGAAACAGAAAAAGACGCCTTCCAAGCGTCAAGATAGGCCAAAAAAAATCACGACGTACGGGTTTAGGCGCAGGATGCGCTTTTTCTAAGTGAATGAACAATCTTGCTTGATCGGGGCGTATCGATAAATAGGCAGGACGATGCATTCCCCATGCTCGCCAGATCATTACTGCACCTGCATGATCCATTTGCTGAATGCCAGTCAAATCCCAATGGAGTTCAGATTGTGATGCATGACGCGTAAGCCTGACAGCCACTTTCCGTAACTGCTGATCTAATGCTGCCAGCGTATAATTACCTGTAAGTTTGATGCAAGGCACGTCTTCCTCGACAAGCATCTGATACCAGGGTGATGTATCGTCCTTGAGATTGCTGACTGGCATGATTATTTTTTTACAGCGTGAATGAAAAACTTCGAGTATGACTTAGTGATAAAGGCGATTTTTAACTTCTTCCAATTGCCAAATCGACTAGAAAGTCAAAATATAGAACACCCAGGAAGTTAAGCCCAATTATAGACAATCACAGCACTCTATGAAGAAAATACCTGGTAATAGCATCACATCTTTCTATTTTTTAATTTACCGCTCTTAATCCTGGCTTACACTATCGATGTAGTTAAAACGCAAAGCATTTATATTTTTCTATTCTCATTGGTATAGGGAATTGTTTCCGATTTGATACCTGCATGATTAAGCCAGCATGCGTGGCATGACATTGATATTAAGCCGGCTAAGTTTGAATAGCATTTCATCGCATCCTGTTGTCCAGATGCGGAAATACTTTAGAAGTAAAAAGTAATTTTACAGAATCGGCGTTTTATTCCTGTGCTTTTTCACCCACTTTTCAAAGCATAAAATATGGCTGTGTAACGTTATTAGAACCAGCTTCCCCGCAAATGCCGTCAGGCTGTCATCTTGAACCTAAAGGTTCAAGGCGGTTGCTCACCGTATGCATCAGGTACTTCTTCTTAGAGAAGCACACAACAGCATCTCTTTAGTTCACAACCAAAGACTAAGACTTGGTTCAAAGAGTATGAGCCTTAACAAACACCGCAGGGAAAATCTGTACTGCTCTTATGAGCTATAAAGGAAAAAGCTTCAAA
>CAYNXU010000046.1:0-2626 GCA_964401225.1 uncultured Nitrosomonas sp. | reverse complement strand
TAAAGAAA
This sequence comes from uncultured Nitrosomonas sp., assembly GCA_964401225.1. GTDB lineage: Bacteria > Pseudomonadota > Gammaproteobacteria > Burkholderiales > Nitrosomonadaceae > Nitrosomonas. The sequence continues at coordinate 2,618 of CAYNXU010000046.1, read as the reverse complement.
ACCGCAAGCAATAATCCCTCACGCGCTTCTTCAAAACAATTGATACGATTTTCACATCCCATGATAGTGACGATGATAGTTGACTCAGCATTCATTCTAATTTTCAGGAATATTTCTCAAAAGTATTTGCAAGCGATTGACAGCAATGTGTATTTTTTCTGAAAGTTGATTATTTGTAGCGATTGCATCAGTTAATTGTTGCTGTAATTTGATATTTTCTGAGCAGGCATCTTTATACATCGCAACAAGTTGATCTATCTTGTCTTCAAGTGATTTTAGTTCGGCGTCCATAAAGCCACTATAGTTTTTCAAATACAATAAAGTCAACATGCAATCAAACTTAAATTTCTTATTCTCTCGAATTTCTGGTTTTATTTATACACTGAATAGAAGCGATAGATGAAATTTCATTACAGTGCCATAGGGTTCGATTAGAATGACTCAATCGCGTCATTACTTTTAACCGTTGGGTAAATATGACTGATTTCACAAATGAAGTTTTAGATGTCATCATTATCGGTGCAGGCAGCGCAGGATTATCGGCGTTACGAGAAATCAAAAAGCGCACGGAACATTTTGTACTCATTAATGATGGCCCATGGGGAACAACTTGCGCTCGTGTAGGGTGTATGCCATCCAAGGTACTGATAGAAGCGGCTAATGCCTTTCACCGGCGCATGTCATTCGATACTTTTGGTATTCACGGCGCAGACTGCTTGACAGTTGATATGTCTCATCTCATGCAGCGTGTACGGAGCTTACGCGATGATTTTGTAAGCAGTACTTTAAAAGTAACAGAAGCATTGGGAGCACGAGCAATTTCCGGCCATGCACGCTTACTCGGTCCAAACCAAGTGCTGGTCAATGATCAAACGTTACGAGCCAAAAAAATAATTATTGCTACAGGTTCGCGACCTATTGTGCCTGCTGAATGGAATACACTGGGAAGCCGCTTACTTACAACGGATACTCTCTTCGAGCAAGAAAGATTGCCCGCAAGCCTGGCAGTAATTGGAATGGGACCAATTGGTGTGGAAATGGCCCAGGCACTCTCTCGTTTGGGGATCAAAGTAACTGGATTTGGCAGCAACGAGTTGATTGGCGGATTAAGTGATCCCCAAGTTAATCAAGTTGCTGTAGCGTTGCTTTCACAGGAATTTTCTTTGTATTTAGGGGAAAAAGCTGATCTTATTTTTGAATCTGGAAATGACGGTGTGCGCATATGCGCAGGTACAACAAACATTGTGGCAGAAAGTGTATTAGCCGCGCTCGGACGTCGTCCAAATACGGATGATCTAGGGCTTGAAACACTGGGGATTTCACTGGATGAGCAGGGATTGCCCCCAGTGGATACCACTACTTTGCAGATTGCTGATCTTCCTGTTTTTTTTGCTGGTGATGCCAATAATTATTTACCCTTGCTACATGAAGCAGCAGATGAAGGGCACATCGCAGGACTTAATGCAACACGTGAAAAAATCGTGTGCTTCAAACGTCGCACCCCGCTTGGTATCGTTTTTTCTGATCCATGCATGGCGACTGTTGGAAGTCAGTTTCGAACACTTCAAAGTGAGGAAGTTTTAATCGGCGAAGTACGTTTTGATAATCAAGGACGTGCTCGCGCTGCGCAACGTAATAAAGGAATGTTACGGGTTTATGCGGCAGCGGGAAGCGGTCAACTGTTGGGTGCGGAGATGTGTGCGCCAGCTGGCGAGCACATGGCGCATTTATTAGCATTGGCAATTGATCGATCATTAACAGTGTGGGACATGCTACGGTTACCTTTTTATCATCCAGTGCTGGAGGAAGGTTTGCGTACAGCGCTGCGTAATCTGTCTGCTCAACTACCTAGATGTAGCGAATCTGATCTTGCATCATGTGGCGCATTTAACTCAGATGCACTCGATTGACAGTATTTCTCATACTACAATACCGAAGAGACTTCCGACCGCAGCCGTCAGCCCCATAGCGAGCGTTCCCCAAAAGGTGACTCTCAGCGCCCCTGCTATCATATTAGCGCCCCCTAAGTAGGCTGCAAGCGTCCCTAAAATAGCTAAAGAAAGAAGAGAAAATCCCCCCACAGTAAGAATAATTTGCGTTGTAGGTGCAACAATCGTTGCTATTAAAGGCATCGAGGCGCCCATAGTAAACATGCCTGCCGACGTAAGCGCTGCTTGAAGCGGTTTTGCATGAATACGTTCGTGAATGCCTAACTCATCCCTGAGATGTGCGCCCAATGCATCATGCGTCATTAATTGTTTGGTCACCTCTTTTGCCAGCTCTGGTTCAAGTCCCCTGTTAATATAAATATCGACCAACTCCTGGAACTCAAACTCTATATCATCATTAAGATGGCGTTGTTCAAGCGCAATATCCGCCTTTTCCGTATCTGCCTGAGAACTGACAGATACATATTCCCCGGCAGCCATTGACATGGCGCCGGCAACAAGGCCTGCTATCCCGGCTAAAAGAATTTCCTCTCGACCTGTATTGGCAGCCGCAACCCCGATAATAAGGCTTGCGGTTGAAACAATGCCATCATTAGCTCCCAAGACAGCTGCACGTAACCAGCCGGAACGATGAGAACGGTGATCTTCATTATGGTTCATTAGATTTAT
>CAYNXU010000045.1:1563-9505 GCA_964401225.1 uncultured Nitrosomonas sp. | reverse complement strand
ACGCCATTGCAGATTGATCTGAAGGCTATCAATAACTCTCCATGGCAAGCGCGCTATGCCGATTTCTTTCCTGCAACACGACAACGCGCACCCCTATACCGTTTTAGCGAAATATACAAATTGCGATAGATAGTCGCTACTTCATTTCACCAGCGCTGGAAATTTAGCAATAATCTCAATTTCATCACTTCCTCGCTTCACTCTGAGCGGCAACCATGTGCCCGGCGCATGCCGTTTGACTATTGTGATGATATCGTCCTGTTCTTTTACTGATAACCCGGCGATCTCAGTAATGATATCATCTTCCAACATATTGGCTGCCTCGGCAATACTGCCTCTTTCAACTTGCAAAACACGCGCACCCCCATCTTTTAATGAAATTTCATAGCGAATCCCCAACCGCTGGTGCAATGGGGCTGTTTCGGGAACAAAGGGAGCAAGACCGAAAACAGCATCAGCATAGCCTGCGACCAATTGTCGACACGACTTACCCGTATCCCATGGCAACAATGAAGTAATTCTTGACACCCCGAGATCTTTTAATTGATGCGGAACACCAAAGCCATGCAGAATATGTCCTGAGCCCATGATACCGACCACCAGCGGACTTTTCCCTTGCCCCCCCGCACTGAGCACAGCATGAATCTCTTGGGCCATTGCTCGGTCCCATAATTGCTGACCAACGACAAATCGCAAGAAATCAGGATCATATCGATTTTTTCCCTTCATTTCCTTTCGCTTACGATCATGTAGCTCGTATATCGGCAAAAGGAAATCAAGATATTCAGCACTAGGAGGGGCCGGTCGCGTCACGCCTTCGCGCTCATGTTCTGGGACACTGTCAAAGCCTTTTTCCGATACCTGTTTTCTAAAACGTGTATCGATATTTAACGCTCGCATTGGTATACGATTTATGCGGGCAAAATGGAATAATGGTAGATAGAGACTAGCATCTGTTCTCCATACCCTATCCCACTCAGTAGCTTTCAAAAAAGCAGACTCGGACAATTCACCTGCTACCCATTGATCCAGTACTTTCTGGACGCGGCGTGGAAACATCTCAAAGCCAATCACCATATCAGAGCGAACAGCGTAAAGCGCTGCCAACATTTGTAACTGCCAACGATGGTGCTCCCGATTGACATGGGTCTCCCCGAGCAAAATTACCGATTGATTTGCTGCACGTGAAATGATCTCAGTCAAAGAAGTCGTACCCTTACCAGGGATAATCCAATTCGCTACCGGCACACATTCTTGCGCTACTTCACTGAGATGAGATTCAGGTTTATCAGGAGGCATAATTTGTGCTGCCAAATTATTGGCAGACACTCCCCCTGTAAATAACATCATGCTTACCAGTCCGATGCGAATGCTCATGTTTAAATTAATCATTTTTTTAATTATTCTTGAGTAAATTGATGATCTTCGGTGCCATGTGGACACCTTATGAAGGACAAAAGTAACTGATGATTGGTTCCTGATATCTATCCTATCCATTTACGCGCATTTCTGAACATTCTCATCCATGGAGAATCTTCGGACCACGTGTCAGGATGCCATGAATGCTGCACGGTGCGGAACACGCGTTCCGGGTGAGGCATCAAAATGGTAAAGCGACCATCAATCGAAGTTAAGCCGGTTATTCCTTGCGGTGAACCATTAGGGTTAAATGGATATTGACTGGTCAGCACACCCCGATGATCTACAAAGCGTAATGCAACATAGGATGACGCTGAGGATAACTGCTGATCACTATCAAATGCCGCAAAACCTTCTCCATGCGCTACTGTGATAGGTAAGCGACTGCCTGCCATACCCTCAAAAAAGAGTGAGGGGCTGCGGGGGACCTCAACCATAACGAATCGCGCTTCAAATTGCTCGGAGAGATTACGTTCAAAACGCGGCCAGTGACTAGTTCCAGGGATGATTTCGTGCAAATTGCTCATCATCTGACAACCATTGCACACCCCCAACGCAAACGTATCATCACGCTTAAAAAATGATTGAAATTCATGACGTGCACGCGCATTGAATAGAATGGATTTTGCCCAGCCTTCACCTGCTCCCAATACATCTCCATAAGAAAATCCACCGCAAGCAACCATTCCTTTGTAATCATTCAATGAAACTCGCTCGGTCATAATATCGCTCATATGCACGTCGATGGCCTCAAAACCTGCACGATCAAAAGCGGCCGCCATTTCGACATGGCCATTAACACCTTGCTCACGCAATACGGCAATCTTAGGTCGAATGCCTGTTCTAATAAAAGGTGCGGCTATATCTTCATCGATATTGAAAGTCAGTTCGGCATTCAGACCAGGATCAGCAGTATCGAGTATCTGCTCGAACTCCTGTTGCGCACATACTGGATTGTCACGCAATTTTTGCATGTGGAAAGTAGTTTCCGACCAAGCACGTTGTAAATTGACTCGCTTCTCCTGAAAAACAACTTTATTGTTACGTAAAAACCGGATTTCATCCTGTTTATTGAGATTCCCCAGAACAAAGCTAGCTTGACTTAATCCAGCTTCAGACAATGCTAAGAATACCGCATCATGATGTTTTGCTTCGATCTGAATGACCACGCCCAATTCTTCATTAAACAAAACCGCTAGCAGGCGTTCAAGGGATCTTCCATGTAGCACGTCCGGCTTGATTTCATAACCATCGACATCATTTGCCAACGCATCAAAACACAACTGATCCAAATTGACCGTTACACCGACATGCCCCGCAAAAGCCATCTCGCATAACGTCACGAACAATCCACCATCTGAACGATCATGGTAAGCAATTATCTGATTGGCGCGCTTCAGTTTCTGGATTACTGAAAATAAGCCTTTGAGCATAGCTATTTCACCGGTGCTCGATAGATCGGGTACAGTATCGCCTAATTGCTCATACACTTGTGCCAGCGACGATCCGCCCAGACGGTTCTTCCCTCCCCCAAGATCAATCAGAATCAGCTCGGTCTCCCCGCGATCAGTACGCAACTGCGGGGTGAGTGTCTCGCGTACATCGCTCACTCTCGCAAAGGCAGAGATAATCAGCGAGAGGGGGGCAATGACTTCCTTCTTGCCATTGTTTTGATTCTCCCTTGATTCCTGCCAAGTGGTTTTCATGGACATAGAATCCTTACCCACAGGTATACTAATTCCGAGTTGCGGGCATAACGCCATCGCAATGGCGTAAACAGCATCATAGAGCGCCGCATCCTCACCGGCATGTCCCGCAGCAGCCATCCAATTGGCGGAGAGCTTAATCTCGCTGAGATCGTCTACCGAAGCCGCAGCAATATTGGTGATGGCTTCTCCCACCGCCATGCGCGCGGAAGCTGCCGGATCAATCAGTGCCAAAGGTGCGCGTTCTCCAAGTGCGAATGCTTCGCCAAGATAGGTCTGATAACCCATGGTCGTCACTGCAACATCTGCCACAGGTATCTGCCAGGGCCCGACCATCTGATCACGTGCGGTCATACCGCCAACACTCCGATCACCAATGGTAATTAAGAATGTTTTATCTGCGACAGCCGGCAATCTTAAGACCCGATAAGCAGCCTCCTGCAAATGCAGGCCTGCCACATTAAATGGGGCAAAGGCTCTGCTAATATGCGCTACAGTACGCGTCATTTTGGGCGGTTTACCCAGCAATACCGAAAGCGGCATATCTATCGGCGGAGTGCGTGATTTTTCATCGGAAACAATCAACTGCTGCTGAGCAATCGTTTCGCCCACAACAGCATAAGGACATCGCTCTCGTTCACAAATTGCCTGAAACAATGTTAACGATTCACGCCGGATAGCAAGCACATAACGCTCCTGCGCTTCGTTGCACCAAATTTGCATCGGTGACATGCCTGGCTCTTCCGAAGGGATCGCACGTAAATCAAAACGTCCCCCACATCCTGCGCCGTAAACAAGTTCTGGCAGTGCGTTAGACAACCCGCCGGCACCAACATCATGAATCGAAAGAATGGGGTTAGGTTGTCCACTCCGCTCTAACTGCCAGCAACGATCGATCACCTCCTGTGCACGACGCTGCATTTCTGCATTACCACGTTGCACCGAATCGAAATCCAGATCTTCCGTGTTAGTGCCTGTATCCACACTGGAAGCCGCACCACCACCCAATCCGATCAACAGGCCTGGTCCGCCCAGCTGGATCAGCAGAGCATCCGCTGAGAAATTCTGCTTAGCGGTATGCTGGTCAGAAACCTGCCCGATTCCTCCTGCCAGCATGATGGGCTTGTGATAGCCGCGTATCTCCCCGGCAACTTGCGCTTCATATGTGCGGAAGTAACCCGCAAGATTAGGCCGGCCAAATTCATTATTGAATGCAGCGCCGCCAATCGGCCCCATCAACATGATTTCCAAGGCTGACGCAATACGTGCAGGCTTCCCATAACCCTCTTGCCCATATCCTGGCAATACTTCCCAGGGCTGAATGAAATCTGGAATACGCAGATTGGAAACAGAAAATCCAGCCAAACCAGCTTTGGGTTTGGCACCCCGGCCGGTAGCGCCTTCATCGCGTATTTCACCCCCCACTCCCGTTGCAGCTCCCGGGAAAGGAGAAATGGCCGTTGGGTGATTATGGGTTTCCACTTTCATGAGCAGATGGGTAGTTTCCATCGAATAACCATATGCGTGCTGCTTCCCAGGATAGAAACGATTGATGGTTGCGCCCTCGATAATGGCAGCGTTATCGGCATACGCCACAATCGTACCCTGCGGATGCTGCTGATGGGTATGTTGGATCATTGAAAACAGCGATTGATCCTTAGCTTCTCCATCGATAACCCAATCTGCATTAAAAATTTTATGCCGACAATGCTCTGAGTTGGCTTGCGCGAACATCATCAACTCAACATCCGTGGGATTACGCTTTCTTTCAAGAAAGTAAGCCATCAGATAGTCGATTTCATCAGAAGACAAGGCTAATCCCATTTCCAGATTGGCTGAATTCAATGCGGTCTTCCCTCCTTCCAGAATATCGATTGTTTTGAGAATAGCCGGCCCAACATGCTGAAATAAAATCGACGCTTCGGACAAGGATTGAACAACTGCTTCTGTCATACGATCATGGATAATAGCCTCAATCGCCCGTCTATCCTCATTAGCAAGCACCGACTCAGATTGAACATAAAACGCTACTCCCCGTTCGACTCTCTCGATGATATCGAGACCACAATGATGCGTAATGTCAGTTGCCTTGGATGACCAGGGTGAGATAGTTCCCGGGCGCGGCAACACCAATAAAAACTCCTCTCGAGGCGCATGAAATTGACCAACCGAATCAACATTGAGCAGCTTTCGTAAAATGTTAAGTTCATCCTGATGCAAATCACGCCTGACTGCACAAAAATACCAGTATTCAGCATCAATAGCCGAAAATTGCGGTACGATGGGCTTGATCAAGTTAGATAATTTTTGTAACCGAAATTGGGATAGTGCCTTATGGCCTCGAAATTGGAGCATCAAAAATAAGAATGGTTAATTGAATTGAGAATGATGATTTTACACGAGATGACACCTAATCAGATGAATAACCCAACCCCTGTGTATTCCACTAATGAAATTCGTGAAATTGAGCTGCTTGCAACCTCTCAGCCAAATTCTCCTAGCTTAATGGAAAAAGCAGGGTTGGCAGCAGCACATATCGCCAAAGACAGATTATTGATTAACGATAAAAACAACGTACTGGTGTTAGCCGGGCCTGGCAACAACGGAGGAGATGCCTTTGTTGCAGCGCGTCATCTGCGTTCATGGGATTTTGAGGTTACCGTTGTTTTTACTGGAGAACCCGCCAAGTTATCTCTGGATGCTAAACGGGCTCTGGATAACTGGCTGATTACCGGAGAGATACTTCATAGTGAAATACCCGCTTCTGGACAATGGCAGGTTATTATCGATGGACTTTTCGGTATTGGCTTAAACCCTGAAAAATATCCATTAGATGAAAAATATCGGTACCTGATTGAGACTGTCAACAGTTTGTATCTGCCAGTACTTGCACTCGATATCCCGAGCGGTCTCAACGCAGATAGTGGCACAGTGCCTGATACTGCTATTAAAGCAACGATCACAGCCACTTTCATTGGTCTAAAACCAGGTCTTTTAACTCACGAAGGATGCGAATACTCGGGGCAAATTATTCTGTGCAGGCTGGATCTCGATACAAATTCCTTGAAAAGCCCGCGATCCTGGTTATTGGATCAAACCATGATAAAGAGATTATTGCCTCCTCCTCGCCCAGCCAACAGCCATAAAGGGGTCTTTGGCAGCGTAGGCATCATAGGGGGATCAGCAGGTATGATTGGTGCAACACTATTGGCAGGCTCTGCTGCGTTCAAATTAGGCGCTGGCCGTGTATACCTTGGTCTAATCGCCGATCAACCACCTAACATCGATCCTACTCAACCCGAGCTTATGCTGCGACCAATTGATGATTTATTCGAGCTCGATCATCTAGACTGTCTGATTGTAGGCCCTGGACTCGGCAAGGATATCACCGCCTGTCTTTGCCTGGAAAAGGCTTTGCATACCGCCTTACCCCTGGTATTGGATGCAGACGCACTCAACCTCATTGCCAACCATCCCGAGCTTGCCAACGCATTACGCACACGCAAAGCACCATCCATTCTTACTCCCCATGCTGCTGAAGCAGCACGGCTACTCCATACCGACATCACCACTATTCAGAACAATCGCATGAAAACAGCAGAGAATCTGGCCAAAAACTTCAATTGCTCGCTTGTGCTGAAAGGCGCAGGAAGTATTTGTGTGCTTCCAAACGGTCACCGCTATTTTAATGCAAGCGGGAATCCAGGTTTAAGCAGTGCGGGAACAGGCGATGTATTGTCCGGTATGATTGGCGCGTTACTTGCTCAAGGACTCTCTGCAAATCATGCGCTGCTACTGGCTGTATATCTACATGGCGCAGCGGCAGATGCTTTACTTGAAACATTGCAAGGCCCAATCGGAATGACAGCATCGGAAATTATTGATTCAGCTCGCCTTCTTTTGAATCAATGGGTTTATGATCAGGAAACCCGATTTGGCTATGCTCGCATGCGTAGCATCCACAGTATTTATTGATCGCTCATTCCCCGCGATCAATAAATACTCGAATCTTATTGCTTCCAATTAAAACATTATTGACGCCGCCAGGTTGTCCCCTGCGCACCATCTTCCAAAATAACACCCGCCTCCGATAATTGCTTGCGAATACTGTCGGCCAAAACAAAATCCTTATTTTTACGTGCGTCCAAACGCTGCTGAATCATTTGCTCAATATCTTCTTGTGAAAACAAGCTTTTCTCTGCCGAGAAATGGTATTGCAAATAAGCGTGTGGATCCTGCTGCAGCAGACCTAGCAAGCCAGCCAATGATCTCAGCAGAGTAGCATACTGAAAATTACCTGTCTTATTGATCTCTCCCGCAAGATCAAACAGGACAGCAATGGCTTCTGGCGTATTGAAATCATCATTCATCGCCGCCATGAACCTTTCCGCATGGGGATCATTCCAGTTTATCTCGAGCTTTGGGATATCGTATTCCTTTAAAGCGATATAAAGTCGATCAAGGGCATTCTTGGCATCATTTAAATGCTCATTTGAGTAGTTCAATGGACTTCGGTAATGTGCACGCAAAATAAAAAAACGCACAACTTCTGGCTGGTAGCGTGCCAGAACCTCTCTTACTGTGAAGAAATTACCCAATGATTTGGACATCTTCTCATTATCAACCCTTACAAAACCATTATGCATCCAGTAGTTAACATAGGGATGATCATGTGCGCCCTCGCTTTGCGCTATTTCATTTTCATGATGAGGAAACTGCAAATCCTGGCCACCACCGTGTATATCGAACTGTTCGCCCAAGTAGTGCTCGCTCATTGCCGAGCATTCAATATGCCAGCCTGGACGTCCTTTTCCCCA
>CAYNXU010000045.1:0-1463 GCA_964401225.1 uncultured Nitrosomonas sp. | reverse complement strand
TCATGCATAGCATCAATGAAGCGTTGCGTCAGAGTATTGATGGTTTCACCATTCTCCTGAGCACGTTTAATGATTTTATCGTCAATATCAGTGATATTGCGCACATAGATCACTTTAAATCCGATGGCATTCAACCAACGCACAACCATGTCGAACACTACCAAAACGCGTGCATGACCCAAATGACAGTAATCATAAACAGTCATGCCACACACATACATTCTGACTTCACCCGGATTTAAAGGAATGAAATGCTGTTTGTTTCGAGTCAGGGAATTGTAGATTTTAAGCATCACGGCGATTGAAAGATTGTGAGAGAAACATTCTTCTTGGTAAAATTTGAAGCGTGTAGTGCTTATATATTTATATTTAAGGAAGCGCCGCAAAAACCAGCTCAACACTTCTTTTACAATGATAAATTAAGCCATTTAACCTTTAACAGCAAAACCGTGGGATTGTAACATAAGGAAGTAGTTACTTTACGCCACTCTATTTACAAGCATCACTAATAATAGGAACCCATATGATCCGTTTACTCTCTGTCTTCTTATTGATAATCAGCACTACACTGATGGCCGCTCAGCCAGAAATCAGAATTAACACTAATCAAGGCCCAATCATTCTGGAGCTTTATCCTGAGAAAGCACCCAAGACAGTAGAAAATTTTTTAAGTTATGTAAACGATGGTTTTTATAATGGCACAATTTTTCACCGTGTCATTGCAAATTTTATGATTCAAGGAGGAGGATTCGATCAGACACTCTCTCAGAAACCAACAAAATCACCGATTAAAAATGAAGCTGCCAATGGCCTTAGAAATGAAACCGGCACGATAGCCATGGCGAGAACCGGCGATCCCCACTCAGCAACAGCTCAATTCTTCATCAATGTTGCCAATAATGCCTTCCTCAACCATACTGCCCCAACCATGCGGGGCTATGGCTATACGGTATTTGGTAAAGTAATTGAAGGCATGGATGTCGTCAATAAAATCGCAGCCTCCCCTACCGGGCCTAAAGGTATTTTTGCAAGTGACGTCCCAAAAAATACGATAGTCATTGAATCCATTGAGCTTCTCACAGATCCCACTCATTAATCTTAGGAATAATCATGATAAAACTTCACACTAATTATGGTGTCATCGCGATTGAACTGGATAGCGACAAAGCGCCTATTACAGCAAAAAATTTCATTGACTACGTTAATAGCGGACATTATGACAACACATTGTTTCATCGCGTCATAGATGGATTTATGATTCAAGGTGGTGGCTTCGAGCCAGGCATGAAACAAAAGAAAACGCTTGCTCCAATCAAGAATGAAGCTGCCAATGGTTTAAAAAATGATACCTATACCATTGCCATGGCAAGAACATCCGATGTGGATTCTGCGACTTCTCAGTTTTTTATTAATGTCAGCGACAATGGATTTCTCAACTATACCGCCCCAACAACGCAAGGATT
>CAYNXU010000044.1:0-9528 GCA_964401225.1 uncultured Nitrosomonas sp. | reverse complement strand
TAAATAGAACAACTATTCGCCTCAAATGATCGAAAAATCCTACCTAACCAGCTCTTGTCCTCGCTACGATCGTTATTCTCGGAGAACCTTTAGAACCGGTGGAGAAGTATCTTTACTATTACTTGCAAAGAGTAAACATATTGTGCCAAAGCATTTTGGGTGGCACCGGTTCTGCACGATGGAGATAACGTTATTTAAATTTGATCCTTTCTAAGGACGATTGCGTCGATAGTGCCCGATCAACTCAGCCTGCATAATAATATGTCCTTGCATCGCCTTTTCTATCGCAAATTTGGTGGGATGTTTTAAATCGGGTAGCACTATATCCAATGCATAGAGCTTATGGAAGTAGCGATGTGTTCCTGTCGGTGGGCAGGGCCCGCCATAACCGGTGCGTTTCCAATCATTAATTCCTTGTAAAGTACCTGCTGGTAATTCGTTTGCGGCAATGTTTTCTGGCAGTCCGCTAACATGAGGAGGTATGTTGTATAGTATCCAATGCACCCATATCATTTTAGGTGCGGCAGGATCGGGTGCATCCGGATCATCGACGATCAAAACGAGGCTCTTTGTGCGATCAGGCACTCCCGACCAGTAAAGTGCTGGGGAAATATCTTGACTATCGCAAGTATATTGAACCGGGATCGTGCCGTTGTGAGAAAAGGATGGGGAGGCTAGTGTAAGTGCCATAATATTCTCCTTGTTGATTTGAGAGGATCCCGCTTCTGCATGAGTTATTTGAATTGTATTGATGGTTAGTGCAACAATGAAGCCTGTAATTATCATCCTATGGAAGAAGCGACAGTAATTTATATCTACTAGCCTATTTTTACAGTAATATTTCATATGCATGCCTCTTGTTGAACGTAATCAATCACCTGTCATCCTGGCGAGGTGATTGCCTACACAAGGTTTATCAAAATGAAATGATGGCGAAAGCTTTTACGATTTTGCGGCAGCAACGACTAGGAGGCTGTCCGAGAATAGACTGATCTACTGCGAACGAGCCTGATTGGCCAGATTTCCCGATTCTTTTCGTTGAATAGAATGACTATTCGCCTCAAATGATCGAAAAGTCCAGCTCTGCCAGCTTCACCCTCGCTACGATCGCTATTCTCGGACAGCCTCCTAGGAAAAGGTTGTGCATTTGCCATCATGTAGTTTTTAATCTGACTAAAGAGATTCATTGATCTGCATTTACATCGCTAATCATCCGATTGCACACTGGGGTAAGGAATCTGGATATTTTTTTATTTTCGATGACTGATTATCAGTGCAGCAATTTCTATGGCCAGGCCAAGACTAAGAAGGATTATGCCAATCCAGGCATTATCCGGTGCTAGTAAGATCAGTATCCCCCCCACAATGAAAAGCGGAATGGATAAAAGGCGTTTAGTGCGAGAATTCTTAATCATCCTTATTTCTCCTCATAATGCTAAAGAATCTTGAGTATATCTGGAGCTTCTTAGAAATTTGCTTTGTTCGTGTATGCTTGAAGGATAAGATTACAGCTTATAGAATAAATTTCATACCAATTAGTGCTTTCGCACAGTTGCAGATCATACTGAAAATCAAATTTTCACCATGCATCTACTGATCTATTTATATTGTATGGGTTGAAAATAAAATGAGGATGCTTATATATATCCTGCGTACATGGTTTTCTTTAATATGATTAGGAATAAGCATCAGGTGTTCTCCGGAAGATAGAAATATAAGAAAATCGTACGTGAATAAGAATGCCTTGGTTAAAAATAAAAGTTTGTTACTAAGGTATTTTCTAAAACTAGAATTCTAACTATAAGATGATGTAAGCTGGCATATTGCAAAGGAGTTTCTTTGATAAATGCCGTGCTGCTAAAGTTACTTTTTGATATATGGAGGAATATATGGCTATAACGCGTTATGAACCTTGGGGGTTGTTGACTCAGCTTCAAAAAGAATTGGAGCAAATGCGAGGCGATGTTGGAAGAGAAGGCTCTTCTGCTACTGCAGAGTGGGCTCCGGCCGTAGATATCAAGGAAGAGTCTGATAAGTTCGTTTTGCATGCTGATTTACCTGGTGTTAAGCCAGAGGAGATCGATGTCCGCATGGAAAATGGAGTATTGACGATTAAAGGTGAGAAAAAGACCGAAGCGAAGACCGAGAAGGAAGGCTACAAACGTGTTGAGAGAACGTATGGCTCTTTTTATCGACGCTTTAGTTTGCCAGATACAGCAAATCCAGACGCGATTTCAGCTGTTTCTAAACATGGTGTGTTGGAGATTGTTATTCCCAAACGTGAATCGGTTCAACCTAAGAAAATTAACGTGACCTCGACCGAGTAATAAGATGGAGCCTGCGGGCTCCATTCTTTTCACTAAATCTGAATATATACTCATCACACTTCAAAATTCAGTTTTTATTCTCCCTCATCCAACCTTCTCCCGGCGGGAGAGGGTATAGATGCCAAATCTTGAGGTGCGAAGCGTATATAATATCGACTAAACGCATATTTTTTGCTGAATGCTACTATTCATAAAAGAATTACACGCCTTATATATTTACTAACGATTAGTACTTCAACTCATAAGCTTTGCCATGTTTGAGGTGTGCCTCATCGCCGATTGCTTTGTGGCTCACCCTTGCATTAGCTGCGTATTTTGAAAGCTACGCAAACTTATGGGGCAAGGTGCACATCAATTTTCCTTGTTTCTTCATGCCGCTTATAACACTTGAGAATGCCAGCCTGGCATTTGGTCACCATGCTTTACTGGATCACGTGAATCTGCAACTTGATGCAGGTGAATGTATCGGTTTAATTGGCCGCAATGGTAGCGGTAAATCGAGTCTGCTACGCACCCTAGCGGGAGATATTAAGTTGGATGATGGCAAGCTTTGGTACGCGCCAGAATTGAAACTGGTTTATGTGCCTCAGGAGCCACAGTTTGAGGCAGGCAGCACAGTATTTCAGGAAGTTTCCAAAGGACTTGGAAATCTGAGCCGGGCGTTGCTTGAGTATCATGAGATTTCTCATGCGTTGAGTGAGGGTAGAGAAGATACGCAAGTCTTACTCGAGCGTTTGCAGGAAGTTCAAGGCATACTGGAAGCGCAGGACGGTTGGCGTATTCAAACGAGGGTTGAGACGGTAATTAATCAGCTTGGATTGCCTGAAGATGCGCAGATAGAAAATCTTTCAGGCGGTATAAGAAAGCGGGTTGCGCTAGCGCGCGCTTTAGTGGTAATGCCGGATGTTCTGTTATTGGATGAGCCGACCAACCATTTGGATTTTTCTTCTATCGAATGGCTGGAAGGATTGCTTAGAGATTTCTCCGGTAGTGTCATTTTTATTACCCATGATCGCCGCTTTCTCGATAATGTCGCTACGCGAATAGTTGAGCTCGATCGTGGCAATTTGGAAAGTTTTCCAGGTAATTTCTCTGCATATCAGCAAAAGAAAGCGGATATGCTTGAAATTGAGGCGATTCATCAGCAGAAATTTGATAAGGTGCTGGCTCAAGAGGAAATTTGGATACGTAAAGGTGTTCAGGCAAGACGCACGCGTAATGAAGGTAGAGTCAGGCGGTTGGAAGCATTGCGCTTAGAACGTGCGGCCCGACGTGATCGTGTTGGATCGGTTAATTTCAATATAGAACTTGGCGAGCGCTCCGGACAGTTGGTCGCAGAATTAGACCATATTACCAAATGTTACGATGATAAGGCAGTTATCAGAGACTTTTCATGTCGGATCATGCGAGGCGATCGAGTGGGGTTGCTAGGTCCGAATGGTGCCGGAAAGTCGACTTTATTGAAAATCATATTGGGTGAGCTGGAACCAGATACGGGAAGCGTACGGCAAGGGACGAAGCTCACAGTGGCTTATTTTGACCAAATGCGAGAGCAGTTAGACGAAGAGCTGACGTTAGTAGAATCAATTAGCCAGGGGTCTGATTTCATCGAGGTCAATGGGGTGCGTAAACATGTTATTAGTTATCTAGAAGATTTCTTATTTGCACCAGAACGTGCGCGCTCTCCAGTCAAATCGCTCTCGGGTGGTGAGCGTAACCGATTGTTACTGGCGCGATTATTTACACGCCCGGCTAATGTGCTCGTGTTGGACGAGCCCACCAATGATCTCGATATCGAGACACTCGAATTACTGGAGATGCTATTACAGGGATATACGGGTACTTTGTTTCTCGTCAGCCATGACCGCGCATTTCTCGATAATGTAGTGACTCAGGTCATTGTGTTTGAGGGTAATGGCCTGCTACGGGAGTATGTGGGAGGTTATGCGGACTGGATACAAAATAAGCCAGCCATGAAAATGGTGCCTCGGCAAGTAGATGTGAGTCCTCAATCTACCGTTGCTGCTCAAGATAAAAAAGTCAAATCCTTATCTCGTACTAAATTGAGCTACCAAGAGACGCGTGAATTATCGGCGCTACCTGAAAAAATTGATTTGCTGGAAAAAGAGCAGTCATCCATTACTCTGCGCTTGAGCGATCCTGCGTTTTATCGAAATTCCCCTGATCAGGCTAGGGATTTGCAAATGCGTTTTTCTGCGCTAGAAGATGAATTGGCAAGATATTTTGCGCGCTGGGAAGAACTGGAATCCAAGCAATCAGCGGGAGAAGGTTAAAGGGTAATCGTTTGCGGATAATTTCCCTATCCACAATAGGGAGATTGCTATTATATTCATTGACTTAACATGACTCATCGTTTAAAGTTCACCTTTTTGAGAGGAGAACGCACAAAGTGAAAAAGTCAGCAGCCGTTAAACTATTACTTGCTACCGGCATGATTTTGGCATTTTCTGGTGTAGTACAGGCAGCCGGTAATGCTGAAGCAGCCAAAGATAAAGTTTCCATGTGTATGGGTTGTCATGGAATTGAAGGTTATCGTACAGCTTATCCTTTTGTTTATCATGTACCTAAATTGGGCGGTCAACATGAAGCTTATTTAGTCAAGGCATTGAAAGACTATAGATCGGGCGAACGTGATCATGTCAGTATGACTGCTATTGCAGCTACCCTTTCTGATCAGGATATCGCAGATTTAGCTGCTTATTACGCCGGTGCCGGTAATTAATTTTTCCCAAAGACGTAAGGATAAGATGATCATGAAAAGATATGTTGTTGCCGCAGTAAGTGGTGTAGTATTTTTCTTCGCTGGGCAAAGTGTTGCGGCCGATATTGAAGCCGGCAAGAGAAAAGCCGATGAAGTTTGTGCGTCCTGTCATGGGCCGGATGGTAATAGTCCTGTTCCAAATTTTCCAAAAATTGCAGGTCAGCCCAGAACATATATTGAGAAAGCTTTGAGGGATTACAAAACGGGTGAGCGTAAAGATCCCATTATGGCTGGAATGGCTGCGGCGCTGAGCGATGAAGATATCGAGAATTTGGCTTTCTTTTATTCTAGCCAAACGGGTCTATATGTGAAGAGGTAAGCTGTTTTCTGAGCAAGCGGGGAGTACTAAAGCTAGGAGGCTGTCCGAGAATGGCGATCTTAGCGAGGACGAAGCTGGTTGAGCGGGATTTTTCGATTATTTGAGGCGAATAGTCGTTCTATTTAACGAAAATAATCGGAAAATCCGGCCAATCAGGCACGTTCGCAGTAGATCTGTCTATTCTCGGGCAGCCTCCTAGCTTATTCAGGAAAAATATGAGAGCGGAATGTGTGATTTCATGCATTCCGTTTTTTTATGGGACTTCATGGGCTATCCATTTTGTCTAGGCAGTCAAAGTAAATCTGAGCATCTGGTGGCGTTTGATGGCGTTGCGCTTGCCAAAGCATTTCAGCTAGGCATTCAATGATCAGATGAGTGGCATCATGTTCATTTCCAGTCCTTTTTAGCAATCGTTCAAATTTCTGACGAATTCCGATAGGTTGATCTATGGAGAGTTGCTCTTTGATGGCGACATGCATGCTCATATGCAGAAAGGGGTTGGTTTCCCCCATCTCGGGGAAATAATCTTTATCTCGGTAATACTCTTCATCATCAAGTATGTCTTGATACTCGGGATGTAACAAGATGACTTCCAGCGCAATGGTTTCTATCCCCGACAGGATTTCCTTCTGGCGATATTTGCGCCAGGTATCAAAGAATAATTGACGAACCTGTACTCTCGTAGGATTAAACATTTAGGTAGCTAATGCAGTTATTTAGTTATCTTCTAGATTCTTATGCTTGTACTCACACAAGTCGTTGATGCAGCATTGACTGCATGCGGGTTTTCTTGCCTTGCACACATACCGTCCATGCAGAATCAGCCAATGATGTGCATCATGATGGAATTCAATGGGGATCAGCTTCATGAGCTTTTGTTCGACTTCAAGTACATTCTTGCCGGGTGCCATACCCGTGCGATTAGCTACCCGGAAAATATGAGTATCTACCGCAATGGTTGGTTCACCAAAGGCTGTATTTAAAATAACGTTAGCTGTTTTTCGCCCGACCCCGGGAAGTTTTTCCAGCTCAACCCGTGTTTTGGGTACTCGACCTTGATGATGTTGGCACAGTAATTGACAGGTAGCGAGGATATTTTTCGCTTTTGTTCGATACAAACCGATGCTTTGAATTAAATTACTCAAGCCGGCTTCACCTAGTATGATTATTTTTTCAGGTGTGTTGGCCAGTGGGAAAAGCTTTCTTGTTGCCAGATTGACACTCTTGTCCGTAGCTTGTGCCGAGAGTATGACGGCGACGAGTAGCTCAAACGGTGTGGAATATTCAAGCTCCGTTGTCGGACGAGGATTGATGGCCTTAAGGCGCGTAAAAATTTCGTAACGTTTAGCGGCATTCATGGGATGGAGCGATTATTTCCGGCCAGTGGTTTCTGTGCGGGTTGCGAGTGCGCGCGCCATAGCAGCTTGGATGGCAGCTTTCTTTAGGCTCGCATTTTCAGAATCTGGCGACAAGCTATTTACAACCGGGGGTTTGTGTGCAAATTTCTCAGCTTGTCGCTGTTTCTCCCGCTCGAGTCTTTGTAATCTAAGTTGATGGCGTGTGCGTGCACGGTCAGCAGCTTTTTGCTTTATTTCCTGAGCCTCATTTTCAGGATAAGCGACAGCGGGAATCATGCTGATACAATCTACTGGGCAGGGAGCTACACATCGCTCACATCCGGTACATTCTTCTGCCATGATGGTATGCATTTGTTTGGCGGCACCTACAATCGCATCGACGGGACATGCTTGTATACAGAACGTGCAGCCAATGCATTGCGCTTCGTTGATAAATGCAACTGATTTAGGTTTGGGAACGCCGTGCGCGATATTGAGAGGTTTAAATGCAACACCCAATAAAGCAGCCATTTTTTGTATGCCTTCTACATCTCCTGGTGGGCATTGATTGATATCGGCATGGCCTTCTGCAATCGCTGTCGCATAAGGCAAGCAACCCGAGAAACCACATTGACCGCACTGCGTTTGCGGCAGAATGGCATCGATTTGTGCGATTAACTTACTTCTGTCAGTCATTATGAGAGGAGGTGCAAATAGCTTCAACAGATTGGCGTATCAGATCAGGGCCATGGTATATCAGTCCTGTATAGATCTGGATCAGATTGGCGCCCGCATGCATTTTCCCCTTTGCATCATTAGCGGACAGGATACCGCCGACACCGATAATAGGTAGTGATCCTTGCAGCAAATTGTGTAGTTTTCTAATGATCTGGGTACTGAGTGGTTCGAGTGGCGCGCCACTCAGGCCGCCTATTTCATCGGCGTGAGGTAGATTTTCTAGATGAGGGCGTGAGGTTGTCGTGTTAGTGGCGATGACGCCATCAATCTGGTATTTCATCAATAGTGCGGCTATCGTTTCTAGGTGTGCTGATTCAAGGTCAGGGGCAATCTTTATGACGAGTGGTGTATATTTGCCTTGTAGATCACTTAACTCAGTTTGTGCGGTCTTTAGAGCAAGTAATAAGTGATCAAGCTCGGCAGCATTTTGTAATTGTCTCAAATCGCGCGTGTTGGGTGAAGAAATATTAATCGTCACATAACTCGCATATTGATAAGCTTTGCGAAAACATATCAAATAGTCTTCGGTTGCTTTTTCAACGGGCGTGTCGAAATTCTTGCCAATATTGATGCCAAGTATGCCCTGGTAATTGGACTCTCTAATATTAACGAGCAGTTGATCAATACCATCATTATTAAAACCCATGCGATTGATAATAGCGTGGGCTTGTGGAATCCGGAATAAGCGGGGGCGTGAGTTGCCGGGTTGTGGACGGGGGGTGACCGTGCCGACTTCCATAAAACCAAATCCCAGTTTGGCAAGAGTATCGATATAAGCACCATTTTTATCCAGCCCGGCTGCCAGACCTACGGGGTTGGGAAAATCTAACCCCATTACGCTTCGCGTTTGGCAGGGATATAAATGATGTGTAAGTAAGCCAAGCTTTTGTGCGGTCTGCAAGGCGTTGAGAGAAGCGGCGTGTGCTGTTTCCGGATCAAGCGAAAATAGCAATGGACGAAGAAGGCGATATAACATCGATGGTTATTTTATTCCGAGCAGTAAACTTTATCGTGTGGAATTAATCTACAGTCCCTGTTTATGGGAGGTGGGGGAAGAAAAGGATTGCCAGTCTCCGTCCACCAAGCATTGCAAGGGCTGAAAATTAGCTTTATAGCTCATTTTTCGGTTTTCCCCAATCCAATAACCCAAATAGAGATAAGGCAAGTTATTTATACGGCATTGTTCTATTTGCCACAAAATATTAAATGTACCCAAACTTGCATTCGGAATGTCTGGATCAAAAAAAGTATAAACCGAAGATAGACCATCCGGTAATTGGTCGATGATGCTGATCATATATAGTTGATTATGTGCATGAAATGTAACAAGCCTGGAATCAACGTTACTTTGCAGTAAAAAATTACAGTATTGGTCGCGACTGTCATAATCCATGCCACCGTGGGCATGACGCTTTACCTGATAGCGCCGATAGAGGCGATAGTGATCAGGATGATAATGCAATTCATGCCGTTTGATCATTAGGTACTGATGCCGTTTCCAGACTCTGCGCTGCGTCCGGCTGGGCGAAAATTCATCCACGATCACCCGTACGGGAACGCACGCTTCGCACTGTTCGCAGTTTGGGCGATAAACAAAACTACCGCTGCGACGGAAGCCTGTTTTGATCAGTTGGGCATAAGTGGGCGCATCTATCAAATGATCGGGCACTGCAATTTGTGAGCGGGCAAGCTTACTCGGTAGATAGCTGCATGGATAAAATTCTGTAGTGTGAAATCGCATAACTGACGGAGCAGATCAATCTGGGTAAATATAATCAAAGTGCCAATTTCCGGGTTCTGTGGGCGAAATGACCAAATGGTTTAATACTTGAGCAAAATTTCTTCGCGGAATTTCTCTGGCGCCAAAAGAAGCGAGATGCTTTGTTTTCATCTGACAGTCAATCATACCAAAGTTCCAGTGTTCCAATTGCTTGACCAGATGCACAAAAGCAATTTTGGAAGCATCAGTCACATAGGAGAACATCGATTCACCGAAGAACATTCTTCCCATGGCAATGCCATACA
>CAYNXU010000043.1:0-9656 GCA_964401225.1 uncultured Nitrosomonas sp. | reverse complement strand
GTCATCACGCATCTCCATGTTTCATCAAAAGCGAATCGGACCACAGATAGCCAATCAATGAAGCTGGCACGGCAGGATCATCCCATTGAATCTCATCAAAATAGGAATTAAATTCACGTAGGAAATTGCAGCGCGAAATCTCCAGCGGCCCGAAAATATTTACGATACAACGAGCACCTTCTCGCCAAGCCGTCTTAAGCTGGTCTAGTGATAATGGGAAATCACCACTCTTAAAAACTCGGATAGATGCAGTTTTTGGATCAAAATCCTTTGTTCTCAACCATCGCTCGGCAAAGCGGCGTCGTAAGATGTTGGTCTTTCTAAATTGTGCCACGCTGTCACCACGGGTCACGGAAGATGCTTGAAGTCGATGACGATATAAGGCTTGGTTCACGTAATACAGCGACTTGTCCTCCGCAATCGTTAGAGCTAAAGCCCAGTCTTGCACGCCAGACAAAGCTTCATCGCAACCGCCTGCCGCAAGGTAGGCCGACCGGCGAATTACCTTGAGGTGCGAGGCTACCATACCGTCCAGGAGATCGGAGCGGATATGTTCCTGACCTCTGAAATGCAAGAACTCATAGCCACCGTAACGTGCTGTCCGTACTACCTTACCAGTCTCGTCTACGTCCAGGCGATCAGTAAAGAAGTAATCCATTTCTGGATAGGCTTGGATGTAATCACGAATGACTGCTAGCGCACCTGGTTCCAAGGCATCATCGCAATCAAGAAACGCGACAAACTCGCCTGTTGCCACTGCAACTGCATCATTCTGGGCTCGGCTTATGCCTTGATTGGTCGACTGAATGATTACCTTCAGATGCGGTAGGCGGTTGCTCAGGGCGCGCATCAGCTCGGTTACACGGAAGTCGGAAGAGGCATCATCCACGCATACGATTTCGAACGGCACATTCCGTTGTTCTGCAAGGGAATCAAGGCAGCCTTCCAAGTAGTCGTAGTGGTTATAAACGGGGATAACGACCGAGATCATAGGCGGCTCTTCTTGCAGTGTCGAACCAATCCCCTTCAAACGGTCGATCAAGCGCACCGGATCAACTCTGCATACGGAAGCTTCCGCCAGCACGGGCATACCCGGCCCAATCGTTACCCCAGCTTTGCCCGAGGACGCGACTTGTAAAGCTGCGATCTCTTCTTGATACCCTGGATTGGCCCGGTAGCACTGCTCGAACCAAGATACCACCGATTCGATAAACAGTGGCTCCCGCCCACCCAGCATACTTTCAATCTTCAGTCCCGCCCGTAGCCAAGCGTGGCCCATATTGAGGTAAGACTGCCGCATGCTGGCATCGTGTTGGCGATAAATCGCCCAGTGGCCGTTGATGTAGCCTAAGGACGCACCACTGATGGAAAGCGATGTCCAAAATAGCCAATCCTCCTTGGCCTGGGAGTGAGTATCGAAGCGAGTCTTGCTCAGCAGCTTCTTGCGAAATAAACCGCAGTGGATGGGAATGGAAAACCCACGCTCCCAGCGATACAGAAAATCCTCGAGAGACAAGTCGAAGCGGGCGATAGCCTCGTCCGGCTTAGAAAAATGACTGCGGGTTTCATCGCAGAGTAAGAAGTTACATACTGAAACATCTAGTTTTTTATTTACCGTCAACTGAGCCAGCTGTGCATCGATTTTGCCCGGCGTAAGCAAGTCGTCCGCATCCAAGAACTGGATGAACTCACCTCGCGCCAGTTCAAGTCCGGCATTCCGTGCAGAAGATAAACCGCCATTCGTCATGCGGCACACTCTTACAATATCCAGGGCCAGACCATTCGCCTCCCGCAGGTAGTGCTCTATCTTTGGGTCCGTGCTGCCATCATCAACGATGATGATTTCCATGTCACTGCTGCAGGCGGCAAGAGCGGAGGAAACGCTCTCGTAAAGGTAACGGCCTTGGTTGTAACAGGGAATGATCACAGACACGAGAGGTTCATCTGATTTCCTGGGAGGTGGTATGATGTTTTGCGGTGGGTGTGCTGTGGCATTAAATCCAGGAACGGCAGTCAGCGCGCTGATGAACTGTCGCCAGTTATGCCGCTCGTTCAAAAGTTGAAGCAGGCGATCCGATCGGGCGCGGGCACCCACTGGGTCAGCTAACAGTGCGCAAAGGGTACGCTCGTAGTCCTCAACAGTCGGATGTTCGGGTAGCGGGTAACCGGTTTCATCCGAGATCAATTCGCCTACACCGCCGACCGTCGGCGCAATTACCGGAATACCCAGGGCGCCAGCCTCCAGGAGGATATTGGGCATTCCTTCCCATTTCGAAGTGAACAGAAATGCGTTGAAATCAAAGTGTTCAACCCATTGCAACGGCGATGAGAAGGGGCCTTCGTAGCTCAAATTGGGTAACGTCGGCAAAGTTTTGTCGCCATCCAGCACCACTTGACCGTACACCCGAAAATCGGCGAAGGTACAGCGACGCACGACATCGAGGAATAGATCAACCCGTTTTTCCGCATCTAGCCGCCCAGCCCACAAGATCTGCGGTCGCTCGTATGCCGTTCGTGACCGAGGTTCCACAGTTGCTCGCGTAGCCCCGTCCACAAACGTACACGGCTGGTAGAGGACATGCATCCGCGACCGGATTTCCGGGTCAAAGCCGTATTCGGCTACAGCGTCCTCAATAAAGCGCTGATTATCCGATAGCAAGCCGGTTAGGAACGGCATAGCTTTCTTGAGGAAATACGCCGCATAGCCAATCTTGGTTCGCCCATCTGGTGCAAACTGGAAAGCAAAAATGCTGGCATACAAGAAAGTGAGTCGTCCCAACCGCTGCCCATCCGCCAGGATCAGAAGCCAAGCTACCTCGCTGTTGATGTTGAGGAAGCACTGAGGGCGTGCGACCAGCAGCAAGTCCCGCAGCAAAGTCTGTTTTCGTTCATAGGAAAGATCGTCTGAGAGATAATCATCAAAAATGACGAGTGCTACCCCGCTTGGAATGGGCACGGACTTGGTTACAAGATTTCGGTCTGTAACCAATAGAACCACAGAATGTGTCGGTCTCAATTCGCGCAGCGCACGGCACAGGTTCAACGCAAACTTTTCCGCTCCGCCAGTGGTCAGAAAAGGTAAGGCCAGCCAGTGAGTAGGCTGGCCAAAGCTGCAAGTGTGATCCGCTATGTATTCAATGATTTCTAGGAGCGCTCGCTCTCGCTGATTATCTCGCCCAATTGTCATCTCCTTACGACCAAGTATCGCCAGGGAAAATCCGTTGAGAATCCGCTTCAATGTGGGCTTGTCCTGCAGCACTTGGAGCAAAGGATCTAGTCGCTCACGCAGGCGCCACTTAATGTCCTGCCGTAACGGACAAAGATGATAGATAACACGAGCTATTGCACGTAAACGGCGGCTCCAACTCATATGAGTACCTTCATACGCTGCGCTTAAACATTTTTTTTATGGTAGTGATCATTGCATTTGAAGACAATGGCGCCAAAGCAGCTTCATACTCGCCCCTCAACATTCTTGCGGTAAATCGAAGTGGTTTGGTAATACGCCAAGACCGTGTGGCCAGTAATTGGGAAATCTGAGCACGGAGTTGCTGGGTTTCGGCATTACTTGATGCCAATTGTCGCTCGGCTTCAGCAGTACTTGACGCTAGCTCAACCTCAGCAGTTTCGGCTCGCTGCTTTTGGGTGTGGCAAAGATTGCCCAGTTCCGTTACTTGGGCGTTGAGCGCATTGAGTCTGCCCTGGGTATCGGCTAACGTGGACTCTACTGTATGGAGCGTGGCAACTTGAGCACGCAATTGTTCCACTTCCATAAGGGCAGCCTTGAGCCTGTCTTGAGTATCAACTAACGTGGACTCTACCATATTAAGCGCAGCAATCTGAGCATGCAACTGTTCCACTTCCATTAAGGTGACATTGAGTTTTCCCTGAACATCGACCAAGGTATTTTCTGCTGAAAAAGCACGTTTCTGCATTCCTTCCGCATGCTCACGCCATTCATCGAAATGATTTCCCTTGAATTTCCACGGGAGGGCTTCTTGACTCTGAACAGAAGGTAATTCACACACTCGATTCGATTTCGAGGCGGATAAGAGCATATTGCTTAAACGTTCCAGCCACTTTTGTCGTTGCTCCAGATTTGTATTGTGGTCTGCCAGGTACGGTTCGCGTAGAAACGTCTTGAAATCAGATTGTATTTGGAGTGCTTGGCTTTTTTGCTGATAAAAGAGGTTGTTGCCGCGCAGCCAGCAAGGAATCCCGGCAAGTTGCAGCCAAAGCGCAACGTGGTAGGAGCATGAATAGCCGATATCACCCTGAAGCGGATTGGCAAGTCCATTACTTGCTTGATAAGCAAGAGCTGTTAATTCCAGCATACGGCAGTCGGCAAACGGAAAATCTCTCTCCAATTGTTTGACTGATTCTCGCGTGTCCACAACTTCAATGCGGCGATCAGAGTAAGCTTGCAGTAAAGTTACGCCATCTCTGGCGCTATTTTGTGCTTCAAGCCGAATCAGATCACCCTGTAACTGACTGGTATCTGCTGAATTGCTTGTATAGTCGGATAGATTCATATGTATTATCAAACCTGGGCCCCGACGCAAGGGCAAATCAGAAACGAGCTGCTGCAGAGTCTCAGTAGCATCATCGAAAGAGAATTCGGGCGTATAACCGCTTTCGGCCATCCACTTTTGCGACAGCGCATCTCGAACACCGAACAGAGCGGGCTGGTAAGTCTGAATATGCTCTGCAACCCTTTGCTCAAACGGAGCAGTTACCTGTTGACCAGACACCACATAAACTTCGGGCTGCAGGGTTTTCAGTAAATATTCGGTTACCCCCAGTATGAAGCTTCCCCATTTATCATTGAGAAAGCCACCGCCGTATAGATGAAGCGCGGTAACAAGGCGCGCAGCATGTACAGGTCGAAGTGGTACCTGCGATTTTGAAATGCTTAACGGGAATTCAGAAACGAATATTACAGCATCCGCACCGTAAGTCTGACGAACGAATGCAGGAAATTGAGCATCGCCAACAGCGTTGGCCGCCATTACCGCAATACACTTGTATCTGGCTAATTTTTTGTGCAGCGAAATCGTGTTAGTGTGTTGCAGGATGTCACCAAAATTGCCATAACCAAAATCGCTTCCAACCAGTAATATTTTCTCATCCGAGCCATCAAGGACGGCGAGACTGATTTCATCAGCATACAAATATAATTGTGCATTCATGATTGTTTCGCTATTTCTAGGGAAGCTGCCAACAAGATTGGGCTAGTCGCGCAAGTGATCGCGTTTGTTGTATGAATCTCAAATACTTCAGCTACGCGTTGTGCAAATGCAGCAGAACTGTTTCTATCCTGGATAAGCTTGTAAGCTGCTTTGGACATGGACTGAGTCACCTCCCAATTTTCATAAAGTTTCTTGATGGCGCTAACGTAATGAACGATCAACACCGCATCATCGGCCAAGTCGGGTACCAGGTAGCCCGTTTGGTCATTGATTACGGTTTCGTGAATACCACCCACATTTGGTGCAATCACGGGCAGGCCGGCACCCATGGCTTCCAGAACGATATTAGGCATGCCATCAAAAGCGCTGGTGTAAAGCAGAGCATCAAACTTCGGAATTGGTAGCGATTCAATGCCATCGTAAGGTCCGGCATACCTTAGCCCTGGATTATTGAAAAGCTTGGCTGGCTCATAGCCCGGATCGGCATGACCATAGATTTCGATCTCCAGATCGGGAAATAAATCTCTAAGTTCTTTTGCTAAGATTGGCAGCAATTCTGGCTTTTTCTCAATACACACACGTGAAGCCCAGAGTAGGCGCATAGACGGCTGAGTGCTTTTTTCTTTTTGGTAATGTGCACGTGTGGCAGCGTAGATTACATGATAGCGTTCCAACGTCATGCCAATATGCATCCTATCTTTTTGCACAATGTTGTTGCAATCGCAAATAACCTTGCTCAAGGCAGGCAAGTGTTTGCGCAGGAATTTCACGGTATATGGAGCTTCAGTGTTCACGCCCTGCCAGGCCAAGCGCTGATTGCTAAATCGGTAGTAGATTCCTGAAAAATGCTGCAACAAAATGCTACCGTATGAATCGACGAATCGGTGGGTGAATATGCTGGTCTTTATATGTAAACGTGCTTTGGGGACAGTCACAGAAAGTAGTAGGCGCGTTATCAGTTGATCGCGGTCACCGTCACTGAGCATTGGAAAAGCATTATAAACATCCAAAAAAACTGAGCGGCGTGGCAACTTGTTTGACCAGGCATGGCGCTGAGCGGATTCGCCGCAAAGAACGAGGAAATTGCTGTCTGGTTCGGCCTCTGCCAATTGATGCAATATTTGCAGGATATATTTTTCTCCTCCACCCGGATTGAGCCATGGCAGCAGCACCACGTCTGAAAAAGGGCCTGGGCCGACTATCCGTAGTGCATTTGCCAACTGGAATCCCCAGTGGTCCATATGCCAGGGAACTGTGCTATAGCTATGCGAAGCCTCAATCCGTGACAATTCCACTTCAGGATCTAGTTTGTTTGCCTCTATCAGCTCGGCTCGCAGTATTGGGGAGCTCACGAGCTCCAACGCATAATTGTTATGTATTGCGCTTTGCCGCTTTTCCATAAAGTCATCAGGATGGGTCTTAAACCGAAATTCCCGATCAAATTCTTCAACAAACCACTTCGCATCAAAGAAAGAGCTATGCGGAATGATCCGTGCAGATGCTGCGTTTGCTTGCTTTAATAGACTGCCATGTCGTTGCCGATAAAAAAAAAATGTGTCAGGGGCTACCAGAAATTGATACCCTTCGCGGCGTAGACGGACATTGAGGTCCCAATCCTCATAAGCGTAACCCGATGTGACACGCAAATCCCGATATTGATGATCATCGAAGATTCGTCTGCGCAGAAAAATACGGGATACGTACGGGTGTTGGTAAGCAAAATCAGCAATTGTCAGATAACTGCTATCATAGTATTTTGCAACATGGTATTGCTCTCCAAAAGCCACTAAGTAATTCATAAACACTGCGCACGCTACTCCTGAATGGGCAGTTGCTGTGTTATGCAATTCTACGATGGCATTTCTTGAAACCAGATCGTCGCCGTCAGATGTCCAGATAAATTCACCGCAAGCCTTGGCAATACCCGCATTACGAGCTAGCCCGAGCGAACCAACGTCAACCTCAACCGCACTCGATCGTATAAACCCGTCAATGGGCGTTTCGTTAAATATCTGCTTTGTGAATGCATCGGGACGATCAAATACGGCGATGAGTTCGCATTGCAGTCCCGCCTCGCGCGCCACCACAGCACATGCGCCAAGCGAAAGCAGTGTGGCACGCAAGTACGGGGCTTCACGATGCAGATTGAGCACCACCGATACATCAATATGGTTTATTTGCTTGACCATGATTCAATTACCCATAGACTGCCACTTCAAATGGCTGCTTGAACTTGAACCACATCGGATTTTCAAAATCGCTCAGCACATCGAAGATTGCGGCCAATTCGTCCGCATAAACGATGATATTGTCGCTTCTATCCCACTTCGATACCTGATTAATCCTTAAAGCAACTGAATAGGACTGACCTCCGCGGAACATCATCGAAGAAGAAAAGACAAAACGGACGTTCTGACCAGCTTCGAAAGCAAGGCTATGGCGATAGGTATTAAAAACGCTTTCCCCAGTCAATTCCTGGCCAAACTGATCTTTAATAAGAAAACCAACACTGATATTCTGAAGGGGTTGCTTGAATTCGATTTCGAACTCGATTGAAAATCTCTCACTCTGATTGAGCTTATCCACACATGCGCCCTTGCTGTTTCTGATTCGTACCGCTCTGACCTTGAGTGTCTTACCAGCATCTAATAGTTGCAGAGATCTGAGAGATTCACCGCTTTCATCATTCGACAATTTACTGAAAGCATCTGCGTTAGGTCTGTTCGATTTTTCTGCTATGGGTGAGATTTCTGGGGTATCTTTTTCTGACTCCAGAACAATGCGGTTGTGCTCAATGAATACATCATTCATGTACTCATTGGTTACGGTGGTGACATCGCCATGCAATTTAATCATCCCGGAATCAATCCAGATAGCCTCATCACAAAGTGCGCGAACTGATTCGATGGAGTGGCTGACAAAAAGTACAGTGCACCCTTTCGACATAAGCAGACGCATCCGCGCCATGGATTTGTGCTGAAACCATGAGTCGCCTACACTGAGCGCCTCATCGACGATGAGCACATCTGGATCCACATGGACGGCAACGGAGAAGGCCAGCCTGGCAAACATGCCACTAGAATAGGTTTTCACGGGCTGGTAGACAAAATCGCCGATATCGGCAAACTTTTTGATGTCACTTATTTTTTCATCTATTTCCTGCGTCGATAAGCCGAGTATCTGACCATTCATGTACACGTTCTCGATACCTGTAAATTCAGGGTTGAATCCTGAGCCGAGTTCAAGCAAGGCTGCTACGCGCCCATGGATGACGACGTCACCGCTTGTGGGTGTGAGTGTTCCGCATAGAATCTGCAGAAGCGTCGATTTGCCGGCGCCGTTTTTACCCAGTATTCCTAGCACTTTCCCTTTTGGAATCTCGAAGTTGATATCACGTAATGCCCAAAATTCTTTGTAAAACTTGCGCGCTCTAAAGTGCCCGAATAGCATCTGCTGAAGTCTGTGGCGGGGCTTCTCGTAGATTTGGTATGCTTTACTGACATGCTTAACAGATACTGCCAACTCAAAGGACATCCGCAAACCCCTTGCGCGTTTTCTGGAACCAGGCAAAGCCTAACCAGGCGCTCGTTGTTGCAAGCAAAAAATAGATCAACCAAGCCTGCCAATCGATCCCTTTGCCCCAGATCATCACATCACGCGCTTGTTCAACGATATACGTCAACGGGCCCATTTGCATAATCAGGTGATATTCCTCTGGCAAAGCAGTGATAGGATAGAAAATTGGGGAAAGAAACATGAGTGCAGTTGTTATCACCCCAATAATTTGGCTGACATCGCGTAGATACACTCCCAGTGAAGCCAGGAACCAACTCAGCCCCAAAATCATTGAGAAGAAAGGCATCAGCACCACAGGAAGCAGTGCAAGCGTTATTGGGGGAATACCAAAAAAAATCAAGTAAAAAACCAACCAGACAAACAAGCTGATCAATAGGTGAAAAGCAGCAGAACCCATCGCCACGATAGGAAGTATTTCCAGGGGGAACACTACTTTTTTGACATAGTTGACATTGCCTAGCACGAGCCCAGGTGCTCGGTTGATGCATTCCGCAAACAAGTTATAAACCAGGAGCCCAGCGAAAAGTACGAGCGCAAATTCAGTTCTGGAGTCGGTGCCGCCTGCCCAGCGAGCCTTGAAAACCACGCTGAAGACAAATGTATAGACAATCAACATCAATACCGGATTGAAGAATGACCACAATAAACCCATGACAGAACCGCGATAACGGCCGATGACTTCTCGTTTGATCAAATTATAGATCAAGCCTCGATTGGTCTTGAGTGAGCTAAGTAATACTAATGGAGAGATCGATCGTGCTGCGTGGGGATTCAATTTTAAAGCTCCAGCTTACAAAAATATTTTTTGTTCTTATGAGATATGTAGAAAACTTCTTGAAGATTAAACTGCAAAGATAGCTGGAAAAAATTCTTGGAAGGTCATAAAAAAAT
>CAYNXU010000042.1:0-9941 GCA_964401225.1 uncultured Nitrosomonas sp. | reverse complement strand
TCCAAGGAAGCGCTGAAAAATCGCTTTGTATAATGAAGTCAAGGCGAAAGAGGACACGAGACGTAAGAACGAGCTTCACGACTTTAGTCATACGTCTCGCACCCCAAAATTCGATTTTTACCATCACTCATCTAGCCTTCTTCGAGCGAGAGAAGGTATAGATGCCGAATTTTGACGTGCGATGAGTATAAAAACAAAGCTCCAACAAACAACCAATTCTCAGAAGGTTGGCGAATTCTCGGGTACTGCCTGTTTAGACACTAATTCAGGGTTCTTTTGAATCAGGATATTAATCCCCGCGCAAGATCTGCCTTAATATCCTGCGGTGACTCAAGACCGACTGCAATGCGCAGCAAACCATCAGTAATTCCTGCCGCATCACGTGCTTCTTTGCTGATCCGGCCATGTGTGGTTGTAGCAGGATGAGTCAGCGTACTCTTGGCATCGCCAAGATTAGCCGTGATCGAAATGAGTTGTGTATTATCTATCACACGCCAAGCGGCTTCTTTTCCCCCTTTCACTTCAAAGGAAACAATACCCCCGCCGGTTGTCTGCTGATGTTTAGCTAACTCATACTGCGGGTGAGAGGGTAATCCTGGATAATAAATACGTGAAACACTCGGCCGCCCTTCCAGCCAACGCGCAATTTCCATCGCATGGGCAGAGTGGGCATCCATCCTAATTTTAAGCGTCTCCAATCCTTTCAGAATGATCCAGGCATTAAATG
Source organism: uncultured Nitrosomonas sp. (assembly GCA_964401225.1). Classification (GTDB taxonomy): domain Bacteria; phylum Pseudomonadota; class Gammaproteobacteria; order Burkholderiales; family Nitrosomonadaceae; genus Nitrosomonas. The sequence goes on along the minus strand of CAYNXU010000042.1, from coordinate 9,214 downwards.
CACTCAACGTCGGGCCTGCGGTACGCAGAAAACCGAAAATACCGCCATCCATCAACAAATCTCGCTTCCCTAATACCGCCCCACCGAGCACTCTCCCCTGTCCATCCAGGTACTTGGTTGCAGAATGAATCACTAGATCAGCACCCAGCGCTAAAGGTTTCTGCAATATAGGTGTACAAAAGCAGTTATCCACCACCAGCCATGCATTCGCTTGCTTGGCAACTGCTGACAACGCCGAAATATCCGAGATCTCAGTCAGTGGATTTGAAGGTGTTTCTAGAAATAAAAGTCGGGTATTCGCCCTGATCGCAGAACACCATTCATCGATATCCGTAGCAGATACAAAAGTCGTTTCAATATTGAAACGATTGAGAATGTTCGTAAAGAGATTAACCGTTGCACCAAATAAACTACGCGAAGCAACAATGTGATCCCCCGCTGACAGCAATCCCATTACACAAGCAAGTATGGCTGACATGCCGGAAGAAGTCGCCACACACGCCTCAGCTCCCTCTAATGCGGCGAGACGCTCTTGCATGGCCGTAACCGTGGGATTTGTAAAGCGTGAATAAATATTGCCGGGTTCTTCACCTGAGAACCTTGCTGCTGCCTGGGCTGCACTCTCAAACACAAAGCTTGAGGTAAGATACATTGCCTCAGAGTGTTCATTGAATTGGCTACGGTGTATACCCGTATGAAGCGCCAACGTTTCTGGCTCTAAATCATCCAACATTACTGCACCTTCTCTCCAGATTAAATCTACTCAGGGGTTATAAGAATAATACTTCGCGCATCTCAATCACCAAGTTGTGCGCTACTCGCTGCTCGCCAATCGATTAAATTAAAGGGCATCTCTAAAAATCCAAATTTGCGAGCATCCGCTTCGCGGATTGCCTGCTTACCCCGTTTCGTCACAACACTTTGTTTCTCGCAAAAAATGTTTCCTTACATATCAATCATATGCTGCGTCAACATTTTTTTCTCGTGCCTCGTTTTGTATAAAACTTTGAATTTTTAGAGACGCCCTAAAATAATTTAATCTTATTTTCTGTCAGTCGGTTAAAACGAACCCCAAATCAAGTTGGGTACTATGCCGGTTAGTACGGGATGTTTTCATACCCGAGTTGCGCTGCAATTCAATTCTGGCTAAATATTCTTGAGTAACATCTTTGGTTATATAGTTCCCATCAAAGCAAGAAGTCTCAAAATTCGTTATCTGGGGATCTATTGATGATATTGCATTTTTGAGAGACTCAAGATCCTGGTAGACAAGACCGTCTGCTCCAATTTCATGACAAATTTCATCATCATCGCGATCAGTTGCGATCAGTTCCTGACGAGTCGGCATATCGATCCCATAAACATTCGGGAATCGAACCGGAGGCGCTGCCGATGCAAAGTATATCTTGCGCGCACCTGCTTCTTGTGCCATTTGCACAATTTCTCGACTAGTGGTTCCTCTTACGATTGAGTCATCTACCAACAATACATTCTTTCCGCGAAACTCCACACCGATTGCATTGAGCTTCTGGCGTACTGACCTACGCCGATGTTGCTGGCCAGGCATAATAAAGGTTCTACCGATATAACGATTCTTAACAAATCCTTCGCGAAAATCGATACCGAGACGATTAGCCAATTGTAAAGCACTTGGACGGCTTGATTCAGGAATTGGAATAACAACATCAATATCAAGGTGCCGCATTGTTTTATTGATTTTATCCGCCAGGCTACTTCCCATATTAAGTCGAGTCTCATAGATGGAAATACCATCCATAATTGAATCTGGACGCGCCAGATAAACATACTCAAAGATACATGGGTTGAGACTCGGATTGATTACGCACTGTTTATTATAGAAATTGCCATTATCATCGATAAAAATCGCTTCCCCTGGCGCAACATCCCGAATCAATTTAAACCCTAACGTATCGAGCGCCACACTTTCAGATGCCACCATGTATTCTGTGCCATGATCCGTTTCTATTGTGCCAAAAACTAAAGGACGAATACCGTAAGGATCACGAAATGCCAGCAAACCATGACCAGCAATCATCGCAATCACTGCATAAGCGCCACGGCAACGGCGATGCACACCAGAAACGGCAGTAAAAATTGTTTCAGGATCTAATTGATAGCTTGCCGCACATTCTTGTAATTCATGCGCCAATACATTCAGCAATACCTCTGAATCAGAATGCGTATTGACATGACGCCGATCGGAGCGAAACAACTCTTTGTTGAGTTCCTCTGCATTCGTTAAATTGCCGTTATGGCCCAATACAATCCCAAAGGGCGAATTGACGTAGAAGGGTTGTGCTTCAGCTGGAGACTCTGCAGAACCCGCTGTGGGATAACGTGCATGACCGATTCCCATATTACCCAACAACGCACGCATGTTACGTGTGCGAAAAACATCCCTGACCATGCCTAATCCCTTATGCATGTGGAAGGTATTTTCCTGAGCTGTAACAATACCTGCAGCATCCTGACCCCGATGTTGCAACATTAACAAACCATCATAAAGTAATTGGTTGGCCGCGGATTGAGCCACCACACCGAGAATCCCGCACATAATTAACCCCGGAATAAATTTAGGCTACAAAGAAAATAAGTAGGTTCATTCATAATGAATAGAGAAATACTTCAACAAGTACTTTTTTATTTCTATACCCCGGGAATGTTTGATCAAACACCCCCTGCATTCGTATCATCATCTACTAAAATCGATATGTTCCTTGAGACTCTCAGGTAGCCAAGGAATCACTTGAATCACAACGATTTCTAGCGGCTCGCTCAATAATGCCTGTTGCCAAAAAGTTTGTTGGGGTAACGCCGTAAAGCCAGCAGCCAGCATTATTAACAAAACGATGAATAATCCACGTGCAAATCCAAATACAGCACCTAAGATTCTATCGATAAGACCAAGACCGACACTTCTGACCAATTTGGACAACAGCATCGATCCCATCATAACGACCACCAAAGCTACAAAAAAGGTCATCACAAACACTATCAGCATGCGTAATGACTCATCTTTAACGGTCAAGGGCAATAATGGCTCAAAATTTGCCGCATAATGGCTAGCCACGAAGAAAGCAATGATCCAACCAAGCAAAGAAACAATCTCACGAACCACGCCCCGGGTTATGCTAAGCAGGACAGATACGAAAATGATGCCCAGAACAACGTAATCAAAAATAGTCATTTATGACAACTAAACGGTAAGGCGTTTATAGTCAACTTATCGGCTAGTCACAACCCCGCTCAGCCCCAGTTTTTTTAAATTCTCATAGCCTTCTTCCGCTGCCTTCCGTGTTGGAAAAGGACCGACTCGCACACGAACCATTTCATTACCACCTACTTTGATCGTTTCAGTGTATGCATCAACACCACTTGCCGCAAGACTTTGCTGCTGCTGCCTAGCTTTGGAGGGATCGGCAAACGCACCCAATTGAATTACGAACGCGCCATCAACTTTAGGCACCTCAACTTTTGGCACCTCGGCTTTCGGAGATTCAGATCTTGCCACTTGAATCGCAGGCTTGCTATATTGAGGTTTAGAAGCAGGGATAGGAATAAGTGAAGCGCCATATAATTCTGCGGTATCATCCTCTGCCCGTGAAAATTCTGGCGTACTGAATGGTAGCGGCTCTTCCGTTCCTGCGCTGGTATTCATATCATCAAATGACTCGCCGGGCATCATCCAAGGACTAACTTCTCCTACCGAATCCTCCGACGGGATAAGAATGTCGATTTCTTGTTGTTCTTGCTTTGGCTCACTGTCAAGTATCATTGGCAAAAAAACAACTGACAAAATTACCAATGTAATTGCTCCAACTAAACGCCTTCGTGCACGCTTCCTGAGTAATGCTTCTTCTTCACTAATATTTCTGACCATTTGAAGTTACCTTTTGATCACTTATAACTTAGCTCTTCTGTAAAACTGCTAACACAGCGCCTACTGTATAAAACGAGCCGAATACGCATATTCTATCACTTTCATCAGCTTGCTCACGAGCAAATCCATAAGCCGTCATCGCATCCGGAAAAGTACGAATCTTATCTTCATCGCTTATTCCGATTTTTGTTAATATCTGAACGATCTCATTGGCAGAAGCACCTCGATCTGTATGAGTACTTGCCACTAACCACATATCCACATGCTTTCTCACCGCCATGACTGCGGAAGCGATATCCTTATCCTTAAGCATTCCGATGACTGCATAAGTATACTGATGTACGCCCAAAGCGCCAAGATTATCAGCCAACACCCGAGCAGCTGCTGGATTATGCGCCACATCCAGAATGGTTATTGGTCTTCCCGGTAAAACCTGAAATCTCCCTGGCAAAGATATTTCCAACAAACCCCGTCGTATATCACTTATCGTAACGGGCAATGTGTTTCGCAGCGATTTTAATGTCGCCAGGCAAATACTGGCATTTTTTAATTGACAAGCCCCGCGTAGCACCGGGTAGGGCAAGGAATAATAACTGCCTCCCACCCCCTTGTAATTCCAGTGAAGATCATCAGCCGTATATTGAAAATCATCGCCTATACAGAAAAATTTTGCATCAATAGCATTAATTTGTTCTCGTACAATTGCTGGAAGATTGTCCTCTCCACAGATCGCAACTTTATCTTTCCTGAAAATGCCAATTTTCTCGGCACCGATTTCTTCCCGTGTTGTACCAAGATAGTCCATATGATCCAAATCGATGCTAGTCAATATGGCACAATCCGCATCAAATACGTTGACTGCATCCAGACGCCCACCTAATCCTACTTCTAAGATGGCGACATCCACTTTCGCTTGAATGAACAGATACATCGCAGCCAAAGTACCAAATTCAAAATAGGTCAAAGAGATGCCACATCGCACTCTAGCTGACTCTATCGCCTCAAACGCCCAGCAAAGTTCCTCATCCGAAACTGCTTTTCGATTAATACGAATGCGTTCGTTGTATTTCAGCAAATGGGGGGAGGTATAGCATCCCACCCGGTACCCGGCACAACTCAGAATCGATTCCAGCATAGCACAGGTCGACCCCTTCCCATTGGTACCCCCCACCGTAATCAGTGGAAATGAAGGAATAAGTCTCGCCGTATCCCTCACTAGCCTTACCCGGGTCAATCCCAACTCAATCACTTTGGGATGAAGCTGTTCGAGGTATAACAACCAGTCCGTTAACGAAACAAAATTTGTGGTATTTCCCGCCATTGGCTTATTTCAGCAAGTCGGAGATTATCAAATAATTTCGCACCTAACGATCGACGAAAATTTAAATATCCCTTTCGATGCTTGCTTCTAGAGAAGAAGTAGGGGCTTGCCAAGATAAAGGGGCAGGTATGCGCATTAATAAGGTAAGTAAATTAGTCAACTTATCACGCATCTCTCTACGATCGACAATCAAGTCTATTGCACCATGCTCCAGCAGAAACTCGGCTCTCTGAAACCCATCAGGAAGAGTTTGACGTACTGTTTGCTCAATCACACGTGGCCCTGCAAAACCAATCAATGCACCTGGCTCGGCAATGACGATATCGCCAATAAAAGCAAAACTCGCTGATACCCCCCCCATAGTCGGATCAGTCAATACCGAAATAAAAGGCAATCTCTCTTTACTCATCCGCGTAAGCGCTGCCGATGTCTTTGCCATCTGCATCAGCGAGAATAATCCCTCCTGCATGCGCGCCCCCCCACTTGCCGCAAAACATACAAAAGGAAAGTGCTGCTCAATACATACCTGCACAGCGCGAACAAAACGTTCACCTACAACAGAGCCCATGGAGCCACCCATAAAACCGAACTCGAAAACCGCCACAACAACGGGTATTGCCTTGATGCTTCCTTGCATGACTACCAGGGCATCATCTTCATTCGTACTCTCATTGGCTTGCGTCAATCGATCGGTATAGCGTTTACTATCTTTAAATTTCAGTGGATCTTGAGGTGTTACTTCCTCCCCGATCTCCTTGCGTCCCTCTGAGTCTAATAGCACATCAATTCGTCTTCTGGCGGAAATACGATTGTGGTAGCCACACTTGGGACAAACATCCAAATTCTTAAACAAATCGGTGTAATACAAAACGGACTCACAAGAGGCACACTTACTCCACAAGCCTTCTGGCACTGCCTTCTTTTCGCCATTTTCTTTACGCTTAATTTTAGGCGGGATAATACGCTGGAACCAACTCATAGCTTTTTAATGCTCATCTTCCAAGATTAAGGGGTACCAATACTTTCATCAATTGCAGCACGTAATGATTTCACCAAATTAGTAACATTACCCAGCAAAGTAGCCTGAGGGGAGTTTTCGATTTCCTCGATAATACGACTCCCCACAACCACTGCGTCCGCCAATTCTGCCACGGCCTTTGCAGTTGCACCATCTCGTATCCCGAAACCTACACCGATAGGAATAGAGATGCATGCGCGCACCTCTGACAGCTTATTGCGCACATCAACTAAATCGAGATGTGATGCGCCCGTAACCCCTTTTAACGATACGTAGTAAATATATCCTTCTGCTAATTTTGCCACTTTCTCCACTCGTGCTTTAGGCGTAGTCGGTGACAATAAAAAAATAGGATCGATCTCTTGTTCTTTGAGTTGTTGCACCCATTCCTCACATTCCTCTGGCGGATAATCAACAACTAAAATACCATCCACACCGGATTGTTTTGCCGCTGCTGCAAAACTACTACGTCCCATTGCTTCGACTGGATTGGCATATCCCATCAATACCACAGGAGTAATCGTATTCGTTTTTCTGAATTCGGCTACCATGGATAACACATCTTTTAAGCCAGTCCGGTGTTGCAGTGCCCTCTCAGAGGAACGCTGAATTGTCGGACCATCAGCCATAGGATCAGAAAATGGCACCCCTAACTCGACAATATCAGCACCTGCTTGCACTAGCTCATGCATCAGCTTGACTGTCAGGATCGGGTCTGGATCACCCGCAGTAATGAATGGGATGAGCGCTTTCTTATTTTGAGCTTTGAGGGCGGAAAAAGTCGATGCAATACGATTCATCTTTAAATAGTGGTTATTCAGTGAATATAAAACCAGAATTGCTCTGAGGCCCAGGAATATTGGTCATTAATGAATCTTTACTCAGAAAATGATCCACTCATAGCACAATCCCAGATTGTTGTGCAACAGTCATCATGTCTTTATCACCCCGCCCCGACAAATTAACCAGCAGTAATTTGTCTTTCCCGAGCGTGGGAGCTAATTTGGCCGCATAAGCCAAAGCATGACTCGATTCAAGTGCGGGAATGATGCCTTCAAATCGGCATAAAGTATGAAATGCCGTGAGTGCTTCATCATCCGTTATGGCCACATATTCAGCACGACCGCTGTCTTTGAGCCATGCATGCTCAGGTCCGACACCAGGATAGTCCAACCCAGCAGAAATGGAATGTGTTTCGATAATCTGACCATTATCATCCTGAATCAAATAGGTACGATTACCATGTAAAACCCCCGGCCTACCGGTTACCAAAGTGGCGGCATGCTGATCGGTATCAATGCCTTTACCTGCAGCTTCGACACCAATCATACGCACATTGTCATCGTCGATATAAGGATAGAATAATCCGATAGCATTCGATCCCCCTCCCACGCAAGCAAGCAATGCATCGGGCTGACGGCCGTATTCCTCTGCCATTTGCACTTTGGCCTCTTGTCCGATAATGGCTTGAAAATCCCGTACCATCATTGGGTACGGATGCGGACCCGCAACCGTACCAATAATATAATAAGTATTTTCAACATTGGTCACCCAATCTCGCATCGCTTCGTTCAATGCGTCCTTGAGCGTTCGGGACCCAGATTCAACGGGTATGACTGTCGCGCCCAGCAATTTCATTCGATAAACATTGGTTGCTTGGCGCTTAACGTCTTCCGAGCCCATATAGACCACGCATTCCATGCCATAACGGGCAGCCACTGTTGCACTTGCGACACCATGCTGACCCGCACCGGTTTCCGCAATTACGCGTGTTTTACCCATGCGTTTCGCTAGCAATGCCTGTCCCACAGTGTTATTGATCTTATGTGCGCCCGTGTGATTCAGATCTTCGCGCTTGAGAAGTATCTGGGCCCCACCAAGGTGCTCTGACCAACGCTTGGCATGATAAATCGGGCTTGGCCGCCCAACGTAATGCTTGAGCTCGTAGGCAAATTCAGCCTGAAAATCGGCATCATCCCGAAAGTGTTGATACTGAGCAAGTAACTCATCCAGTGCTGCAATCAGTGTTTCTGCTACAAACGTTCCACCATACGGGCCGTAGTGCCCTTGCTTGTCAGGAAGATCATAAATCTTCACAATTCTTGACTCCTTGCATGAAAGCAGAAATTTTATTGTCGTCCTTAATACCCTTCGCTATTTCTACGCCACTGGATACATCTACCGCCCATGGCCGTACTTGTCTAATTGCATGCGCTACATTATCAGGATCAAGACCCCCTGAAAGCACAAGTGGCAAAGGAAAATCCTCTGGAATCAGACGCCAGTCAAACACTTCACCTGTTCCACCTGGCATACCTGCTGTATAGGTGTCCAATAATAATCCTTTGGCGTCATGGTGAAGTTTTCCGTATTGTAACAAATCTATCCCTTCCCTGACACGCAAAGCTTTAATATAAGGCAACATAAATTGATTGCAAAATTCAGGTGATTCTTCCCCATGAAACTGCAGTAAACTCAAGCCAGCAGTAATGGAGGTTTCCTCTACCCACTCAGGGGAGGGATCAACATATACACCGACTACACTTACAAAAGGTGGCAACCTCAACACGATCTCGCGCGCCTGTGCAGGCGAGATAAAACGCGCACTTTGACGCCAAAACACAAATCCTATGGCATCTGCTCCATAGTGCGCTGCGGCAAGTGCATCTTCTACACGGGTTATGCCACAAATCTTTACACGAATTGGCACGTAATACTCACTCCCTCTTAGCTATACAAATAATCTATAGGGCACCTCTAAAAATCCATATTTGCGAGCATCCGCTTCGCGGATTGCCTGCTTACCCCGTTTCGTCACAATACGTCGTTGTTCACAAAAAATGTTTCCTTACATATCAATCATAGGCTGCGTCAACATTTTTTGTTCCCGCCTCGTCTTGTTTAAAACTCTGAATTTTTAGAGGTGCCCTATATCTTTTATAGTTTTGTACAAATTTACCCATCAAGTTCCCTA
>CAYNXU010000041.1:0-10107 GCA_964401225.1 uncultured Nitrosomonas sp. | reverse complement strand
CGATTCTACAGGCACAGGATTGTGTTGCAACTCTTTGGAATAGAGTCACTATTCCAAAGAGTTGCGCCTTACCCTGCGCCCGTAAGACCGCATACTCCACCTCGTTAACCGAGGAATCCTGGTTAAAAAAATCTGAATTCAGAAATTCAAAGATTAAGTTTAGCCGTTTGTTTTAGAACCCAATCATGCAGGGTGACGTAATCAGTTTTTCCAGTGCCTAGCACAGGTATCTCATTAATGATGAGAATGGTTTTGGGGATATTCAACTCTCCTAACCCATGTTCCTGAACATAAGCAATCAAGTCGTTCCGATTGGCAGCAGGATAGGTGGTGATTAAAATTAATTGCTCGCCTTTCTTGGCATCGGGTATTTGTATAACGGCATGCGTGTATGTAGGCCAGAGTTGATAGATGTATTCTTCCACTGCTGTTAGGGAGACCATTTCGCCGCCAATTTTAGCGAAGCGCTTAGCGCGACCTTTGATGAATAGATAGCCTTCGTCGTCAATTTCGACGATATCGCCCGTGTCATACCAGCTATTAAGTGGCGGTGTAATCTGCCCGGGTGAGTCGATCAAGTAATAGCCTTTCATGACATTAGGGCCAGAAACCAGTAATTTGCCGCCATTTTCAATGCCCGATACGTTTTCTAGTTGATAGCTAATGCCTGGCAGCATACGGCCTACCGATCCTGCCCGATTGTGCATGGGGGTATTGATACTCAAGATGGGGGCTGTTTCTGTAGTCCCATATCCTTCGAAAATCCGCACGCCAAAATTTTCTGACCATGTTCTGCGCGTACTTTCTCTTAACTTCTCTGCACCTGCGAACACGTAGCGCACACTGTAGAAATCATACGGATTGGCATAACGTGCATAGCCTGCCAGGAAGGTATCCGTGCCAAATAGAAGTGTTGCATTGGTATCATACACCAGCTCAGGAATTGCCCGGTAATGCAAAGGCGAAGGATAAAGAAATGTTTTTATTCCAGAGAATATAGGCAGGAGTGTGCCACCTGTCAGGCCAAACGAATGAAAAATCGGTAAGGCATTAAATACGACATCGGTTGGGCCAAAGTCGATAAGGGATGAAGCTTGGAAGCGGTTGGCTTGCAAATTGACATGAGTGAGTGCCACCCCTTTAGGCGCTCCCTCGGAGCCGGATGTAAATAATACAACGGCCGGCGCATCCGGATCTTTTGAAGAGTTAGTAAGGCGATAAAAAATCCGTGGTATCCATCCCGCTAACAACCCTGTGCATTTGTTCCACCAGTGGATGTGATTGCGAATATCTTCCAGATAAAGTATCGCGATGTGCTGCGCTTGCAATCCACCGATCATTTCAGTGAGTTTTCCGGCATCGATGAACCGTCTGGAGGTGATGATCGTTGTGATTTGTGCTAACTGACATGCATTTTCTAGATTTTTTTTGCTGACTGAAAAATTTAACATGGCGGGGATGCGCCCAAAGGCTTGCAGAGCAAAAAAGCTGATCAACGTACTGATCATGTTGGGTAATAACACACCCACATTCTCTTGATCCCGAGTCGATTTGCACAGACTGTTCCCGAGTATGAAGCTACGGGTGATCAGCTGAGCGTAAGTCAATGGCGTGCGTTCGATATCTTCGGCAATGATATGTTTTCTGCCATGAATCTTCGCTGCGTCCAGAAGGGATAGAAATAAGGTTTGCTTTAGCTGATTGCTTTGAAACATCATCGTCGTCATGAGGTCGTAAAGCTTGATCCCAGCCATACGTCGCCGCTGCTTTCCTTTAACTTGAGATGGAAGCGCAAAGGATTCGGGCGGCATGCAGGTCAGGATAATCTTAGGAAACCAGCGAATCGGTATTTTGCCTCTCAATCTGGAGAAGGGAGTGTATTGAGCGCCTGAAATACTAATTGGCAGAAGCAGCGCTCCCGATTTGTCGGCAATCATGGCGGGGCCTTCATAAACTTTCATGAGCGATCCGGTTTGTGTCAGCCTGCCTTCTGGAAAAATAACGACTTTCTGGCCTCTTCTTACTTTGTCTATCAATGACCGCGTCGACATCGCGTTGGTGGGGTCGATTGCGACGATATCGGTCAGAAATAGAAATGGCCTGATCCACCAACGTCGTGCAATGTGCGTATTAATGGCAAAACACAATGGTTCGGGGATGCTGGCGCTTAATAGGAGGGCATCTAGAAACGATAGGTGGTTCGCAACGATGATCGTTCTCTTTCCTGCTTGCTGATAATTTTCCAGGCCGTTGACTTCCAGTCGATAAAAAGTATGGAAAAATCCTTGCAGAATCGATCTGATCAATGCCCGTGGTAGCAGACTGGAAATATAGAGGGCGACTAGACCATTCAGAATTGCAATCGTAAGAAAAATTTCAGTAACGGTGAAATCGCTTGCCAGCATCATACTGATGCCCAACACTGATACCACCATGAATAATGCATTAATAATATTATTGCCCGCAATGACGCGCGCTCGATGAGAGGCTTCTGAGCAATGCTGAATAATGGCGTATAGCGGAATAATATAAATACCACCACAAATGGCAATACCCAATAAATCCAGCAAGATACGCCAATGTGTAAACGAATTCAGAAAAGCAATCGCGCCAATTAGTTCGCCTGTCGCGGGAGGGATATTGGCGCTGGCGAAGAATAAATCAATGGTAAACAAGGTCATGCCCAGAATAGCCAGAGGGGTATAAGTTGCCGCGATTTCACCCTTTAATAATTTGTTACAAAACAGTGAGCCAATACCGATACCGACGGAAAAAACCACAAGAAACAAGGTGACAACCTGTTCATTGCCGCCAATCGTTTCATTTGCGAAAAGGGGAAACTGGGATAAAAAGGCTGCACCAAACAGCCAAAACCAGGAAATACCCAGTATCGAGCGAAATACGATAGTGTTCTGACGGATATATTGAAGAATGGCGCGTGTTTCATTCAATGGGTTGTACCCAATCTTGATCTCAGGGGATGCCGGATGGGTTGATGGAATGAATAGGCTGAGTAACCAGCCAATGAGCGCCGCAGTGATGATCAGCGCTGAAATAATGGTAATGCCATTATCAGCCATAATGAGTAACCCCCCCAGCAGGGTGCCAAGCAGTATGGATAGGAATGTGCCTGCTTCTATCAGGGCATTACCGCCAATCAATTCACTCTCTTGGAGATGATCTGGCAGAATGCTGTATTTAAGCGGCCCAAAAAATGCTGATTGGGTTCCCATTAGAAAAAGGCCACACAACAGAAAAGTGACGTTTTCAAGAAAGAAAGCCACCGCTGCGCTGCCCATCAACAAAATTTCTATGAATTTAATCACACGAATCAGTTTTGCTTTGTCCCATTTGTCGGCGAGCTGGCCTGCGGCTGCAGAAAATAGAAAAAAAGGCAGCATAAATATGCCTGCTGCTAACGTCACCATGATTTGCGGGCTAAAGCCCGCATTATCCATCACTGCATAGGTGATTAGAATGACCAGCGCATTCTTGAAAACGTTGTCATTCAAGGCACCTAAGAACTGGGTGAGAAAGAGGGGTAGAAAGCGTTTGGTGGTAAGCAGGTGCCACTGATTCTGGTGCATGGAGTACGCCTGTGATGAGGTTGTAAGTAGATCACTCATGGTTTCTCATAACATTATCTCTCTGAAGCCTATGATGCAGTAAGAAAGCTTGACTAATCAAATTTGGTAAAAGGATTCTTTGTCAGTATCAATAGCGATATTAAGTTGTTTGATTATGATTTTTTATCAAATGGTTAAAAAGGAAAGGTATTCCATTTTCTTAAATGCTTTATAAATTTGATGAGTATAAGTACAATAGATCACCTTAAATTAATCTTGTAATACTATATATAGTATTATTTGACTAACGCGAGATACAAGTTAGTTATCTTTTTGCAGCCCCAATAATCAAGGAGAAGTCGACTATGCAACTTACAGCCGACAGCGCGAATTTAAATCCTGTCCCTCAGAGTAGATTTTTAGAAATGCCAGTTTCACCTGGATCGCAATATATTCAATATAAGGTTATTCGCCGTAACGGCGCAGTCGTTGCTTTTGAGCCCGGCAAGATTTCTGTCGCGATGACTAAAGCGTTTATCGCCGTGGAAGGTGGGCAAGGTGCTGCGTCAGCACGTGTGCGTGAAGTCGTGGCACGCTTGACTCAGGATGTGGTGGAGGCATTGACGCGACGTCAGCCCGATGGCGGCACATTTCATATCGAGGATATCCAGGATCAAGTTGAACTCGCGTTGATGCGTTCGGGCGAGCATGATGTTGCTCGCTCTTATGTGTTATACCGTGAGGAGCGTGCTCGTGAACGGGCAAAGCAGCAAGAAAAGTTAGCTGCCGAAAAGCAAACTGCTGTTTTGCATGTGCTGGAAAATGGTCAAAGGATTCCTCTTGATATTGCGCGACTGACAGCACTGATCGATTCGGCTTGTGCCAATCTGGGTGAGGCAGTAGAGGGTGCATTGATCCTTAAATCGACACTTAAAGATTTATATGATGGGGTGCCAACAGATGAAGTGAGAAAGTCGGCTATTTTGTCGGCCCGTTCATTGATAGAGAAAGATCCTGCGTATACTTTCGTTACAGCCAGGCTGTTGTTGCATTCGATTCGCTTTGAGGTGTTAGGAGAGGATGTTGCGCAAAACGAGATGAAATCTCGCTATGCTGAATATTTCCCAAGTTTTATCAAGCGTGGGATCGAGGCCGGGTTGCTGGATGAGCGGCTCGCGCAATTTGACTTGGTACGTTTGGCAGAAGTACTCGATGCGGATCGTGATATGCAGTTTGGCTATCTCGGCTTGCAGACGCTCTATGACCGTTATTTTCTCCATGTCCATGAAAAGCGTATTGAGCTGCCGCAGGCATTTTTCATGCGTGTAGCCATGGGGCTTGCACTCAATGAGATTGATCGCGAGGCGCGTGCCATAGAGTTCTATCATGTGCTATCCAAATTTGATTTCATGAGTTCGACGCCAACATTGTTCAATTCAGGTACGTGTCGTCCGCAGCTATCCTCCTGCTACCTGACTACGGTACCGGATAGCTTGGACAGTATCTATGAAGCGATAAAGGAAAATGCCTTGCTTTCGAAGTTTGCGGGTGGACTGGGAAATGACTGGACGCCAGTCCGGGCAATGGGTTCCCGCATCAAGGGAACCAATGGCAAATCGCAAGGGGTTGTGCCTTTCCTCAAGGTCGTATCTGATACCGCAGTGGCGGTTAACCAGGGTGGTAAACGCAAGGGAGCGGTGTGCGCTTATCTGGAATGCTGGCATCTCGATATCGAAGAATTTCTGGAGCTTCGTAAAAATACCGGTGATGATCGTCGACGCACTCATGATATGAATACGGCGATCTGGGTTCCCGATTTATTCATGAAACGGGTGATGGAAGGAGGAGACTGGACACTGTTTTCACCTTCCGATGTGCCGGATCTGCATGACAAGTATGGCAAGGTATTCGAGCAAGCTTACCTTGCCTACGAGAAAAAAGCGGAAAATGGCGAGCTTGCTCTACACAGCAAGCTTCCTGCCCAACAATTATGGCGAAAAATGTTGACGATGTTGTTCGAGACAGGGCATCCATGGATTACATTTAAGGATCCTTGCAACATACGCTCACCGCAAAATCATGTTGGCGTGGTGCATAGCTCCAATCTCTGTACTGAAATTACCCTGAATACCAACGAACAGGAGATTGCTGTTTGTAACCTGGGTTCGATTAATTTGCCGACGCACATTAGCGATGGCAAGCTTGATGTGGAAAAGCTCAAAGAGACTATCAGCACGGCTATGCGCATGCTGGATAATGTGATCGATATCAATTTTTATGCTGTTGCCAAGGCGCGCAATGCCAATCTTAGACACCGGCCCGTTGGACTGGGGATCATGGGATTCCAGGATAGTTTATATAAGCTTGGCATTTCCTATTCTTCGCAAGAAGCGGTGGAGTTTGCAGATCGTTCGATGGAGGCGATTGCGTATTATGCTTATTGGTCCTCTACTGAATTAGCAGAAGAGCGTGGCTGTTATGCTTCTTACCGTGGCAGTTTGTGGGATCGTGGAATCCTGCCGCAGGACACGCTTGAGTTATTGCGCGAGGAACGTGGTAATTATGTTGAGGTGGATACTTCAGCTACGTTACCGTGGGATAAACTTCGGGCGCGTATCAAAAAACACGGCATGAGGAATTCAAATTGCCTGGCAATTGCCCCTACCGCGACGATTTCCAATATCGTCGGTATTTCAGCCAGTATCGAACCCACTTATCAGAATCTTTACGTCAAATCGAATTTGTCTGGAGAGTTTACGATTGCCAATAATTGGCTGGTCAATGATCTGAAGAAACGCGATCTCTGGGACGAAGTGATGATTGCTGATCTCAAATATTACGATGGCGCAATCGGCAGAATAGACAGAATACCTGAAAATATACGCAGCATGTACGCAACCGCATTTGAAATGGATCCCCAGTGGTTGGTTGAGGCAGCAGCCCGTCGGCAGAAATGGATCGATCAAGCGCAGTCACTCAATATCTATATAGGGAGTGTTTCTGGCAAAAAGCTCGATGAAATTTATAAGCAAGCTTGGTTGCGGGGGCTCAAGACAACTTACTATTTACGCTCGTTGGGCGCAACGGCGGCAGAAAAATCTACCGTACATACCAGCACATTGAATGCAGTGCCGGCAAGCGGTGGCATCGCTGCTGCAAGTGCCCAACAGACAACAGCAGAAGTAAAGTATTGCGCGATTGACGATCCTGAATGCGAATCGTGCCAATGATGATCGATGTATGGATGCAACACTATAAGAGCAAGGAGTAGAGTGAATGTTGACATTTGATGATGAGCCCCTACAACCCGAAATTATCCGTAAGCAGGGTCTATTGAGCGGAGTGGCGGATGATCCGCGCTTATATCCGTCTGCCGCAAGCAATACAACCGAGGGCAGTCACCTTGATCAATCCCGGAGTGATGACGGTACGGTAGAGGACCCCTTTCGCCGTATTTCTGTTGAAGACAAACGTATTATCAACTGCAAGACGGATGTGAATCAGCTAGTCCCCTTTAAGTATAAATGGGCATGGGAGAAATATCTGTCGGCGTGTGCCAATCACTGGATGCCTCAGGAAATTAATATGAGTCGTGATATCGCACTTTGGAAAGATCCTAACGGATTGACGGACGATGAACGTCGTTTGGTAAAGCGTAATCTTGGTTTCTTTGTAACGGCTGATTCATTGGCGGCGAATAATATTGTACTGGGGACTTATCGCCATATTACTAACCCTGAGTGCCGCCAATATCTTTTGCGCCAGGCTTTTGAAGAAGCGATTCATACTCATGCATATCAATATATTGTCGAATCCCTCGGACTAAATGAAGGGGAAATTTTTAATGCTTACCATGAAATTAAGTCGATTCGTGATAAAGATGAATTCCTGATTCCTTTCATCGATACATTGACCGATCCGGGATTTAAAACGGGAACATTGGAATCCGATCAGCAATTGCTGAAAAGCTTGATAGTGTTTGCCTGCATCATGGAGGGTTTGTTTTTCTATGTGGGATTTACGCAAATTCTAGCGCTGGGAAGGCAAAATAAAATGACCGGTGCGGCCGAACAGTATCAGTATATTCTGCGTGATGAATCCATGCATTGTAATTTTGGTATTGATGTTATCAATCAGATCAAGCTGGAAAACCCTCATCTTTGGACTAAAGCGTTTCGTGAAGAGATTAGCGATCTGATGCAGAAAGCTGTTGAACTTGAATATCGTTATGCTGAAGATACGATGCCGCGCGGCGTGCTGGGTTTAAATGCATCCATGTTCAAGGAGTATTTGCGATTTATTGCAAATCGTCGATGCCAGCAAATCGGCCTCGATATTCTATTTCCAGAAGCGAGTAATCCATTTCCCTGGATGTCAGAAATGATTGATTTAAAGAAAGAAAAGAATTTCTTTGAAACGCGGGTTATTGAATATCAAACGGGGGGGGTTCTGAGCTGGGATTAGTGCGGTTAGAATAAATTTACTTTCAATGACTGGAATATTCTTTTAAAATTCGGTCTCCCTCAATAAGTGTCAATTGATAATAAGGAGTATACAGAGAAGCAATGATGTAGCACTTGTCTGCAAAATATAACGGTCTCGTTATATGACCATCGGTTGGTTGGAGTTGAAGTACGGGTCATGCAGACATGATCGAATCTGAATTTTCAGAGATTTTGATCGTTTTGAAAATTAAGGATGCAACACACTCATGCTAGAAATAAGAATCATACAAAATCTGATAGTGATATTAATGGTCAGTATATGTATATTACTGGCCATATTGCCAATGACGGCAAAAGCAAAAAGAAATTTAGAAAATAATAATACTTCGGGAATAATAAGGACTTCTACAAATACCAACAAGCAGTTAGATGATTTATGGGCGCGCATACGTAGCGGTTTTTCGCTTGCGGATATGCGTAGCCAGGAAGTACGCCATAACGAAAGCCAGTATACTCGTCAACAGAAATATATCGATCATATCGTTGAGCGAAGCAGGCGCTATTTATTCTATATTGTGGAAGAAGTGGAGCGGCGCGGTATGCCGACAGAGATTGCGCTGCTTCCTATTGTGGAAAGCGCGTTTGACCCGGTAGCCTATTCTCGTCAGCATGCTTCAGGTCTTTGGCAGTTTATTCCATCTACTGGCAGAGCCTATGGCCTTGAACAAAACTGGTGGCATGACGAGCGGCGCGATGTCGTTGCGGCGACGCAAGCAGCGCTGGATTATTTGCAGAAGCTCCATAAAATGTTTGGTGACTGGAAATTAACATTGGCTGCCTATAACTGGGGTGAAGGATCGTTAAAAAAAACCATAGATGAAAATCATAATGGAAGTCGGCGTATTCATTTCCGGGATCTACAGCTACCGCTCGAAACTAAGAACCATGTTGCTAAGCTCATTGCTGTAAGGAACATCATTGCCAATCCAGAGAGTTTTGGCATCAAGCTTAAACCGCTGCCTAATCGACCTTATTTCGAGCAGGTGGAAATCAATCAACCTATCGATGTCAAGTTGGCTGCTGAGTTGGCTGGGGTTCCAGAAAATGAATTCGCAGCGCTTAATCCGGCCTACCATAGACCGGTTATCAGAATTAATGACTCGCCACGCACGCTGTTACTACCTGTCAATAAGGCGAAAACTTTTGTTACCAATCTCGAGAATTACGACAAATCGCTGGTCTCATGGCGAGTTTATCGGGTCAAAGAAGCGGAAACAATCGAAGATTTGTCAGAAAAATATGCTATCGATGTGGCTGAGCTGGCAGAGATCAATGGTATTTCTGAAAAAGCTAGTCTGAGGCAAGGACAGACTTTGCTGGTTCCTCGTGGCAAAAGCAGGGCCAGGGAGGACACTTATCATTTCGCGCAAAACAATCTGAATAGTCAGCGTAATGCCTTTGCGTCCATGAATAATCAGATTGTGTATGTCGTACAGAAGGGTGACACGTTATACCATATCGCCAAGCGGTACGGTATCGATGTAAATGAAATCAAGTTATGGAACGGCAATAACGAGCGCTTATCAATCGGTCAGAGACTTACCCTTAGGTTGGCGAACTCAAATAGAGCTCGCTCACCTGAAAACTCTTAGAAGCAAGGAAGATTCCCGATTAGCTGGTAAGGAACTTTTGTAGGAAGGCCATTGCCCAAGCCACGCCAAAGCCCGTGATATCCGTTCCCACGGCACCAAGCCCTCCTTTATGATTGCATGCCGAGAGATCCATATGCAGCCATGGCGTATCATTAACAAATCGATTGAGGAAACGGGCAGCAAGAATATGATCAAAGTCGCTATCCAGCGTACATTGCTTGATATCCGCGATTTTGCTTTCAAGATCCGCGTCATAATCGGCGTCCATGGGAAAGGCGCAAACGCGCTCACCGCTTGTTTTCCCAACTGCCAGGGCTTTCTGGAGTAGCTGTTCGCGATTGCTGAAAACGCCGCTATAGCGCGACCCTACCGCAGTGTAAAGACTGCCTGTCAAGGTTGCAAAATCTATAATTAAATCTGGTTTTTGTTTTTCTGCCAGTGTCA
>CAYNXU010000040.1:0-10202 GCA_964401225.1 uncultured Nitrosomonas sp. | reverse complement strand
AGACGCTCGGATGGGATTTGACTCTAGGCTGGACAGGCGCAGTCAAGCTATCTGAACATTGAGAGGCTGTGAAAAAAATCGAAGCGGGCACTCGAAGCACAAGGCGGACGGAGCGCAGAAACGGGACATATCAGATAGATGGGCGAGGAACAAGCGCCGCCCAATGCAGCGATTGAAGTGCGCGGTAGATGTTTTCGCAACCGCTGAGAATACAGAATTGACCGCTATAATGTAGCTTCACTCCTGGATTACCTCACGTCATGCGCCATGGTAACTCCAGTTATGCAGGCTAATAAGTGAAAGGAGTCCTATTATCCATTCCTATAAATTCAAGCGGCTAAATTAAGAGCGCCTCTAAAAATTCAAAATCCTAAACAAAACGAGGCATGAACAAAAAATAGTGACGCAACACATATGCGATATGTAGGGCAACATATTTTGTAAATAACAAGGTGTTGCGTCGAAACGGGGTAAGCAGGCTATTCGCAAGGCGGATGCTCGCAAATTTATATTTTTCGAGATGCTTTTGGAAATAAATTATCTGCTAGTATCGCTATGCGTCAGTATATATTCAGCTAAGCGATCTGCTGCTTCACCTTGAATATTCTTGAAAGCCGGCATCCTCATACTTCCAGATTGAACTTTGTTGATGATGGCATCTTTATTAGCCATTTTTTCGCTAAGTAACATCGCGACATCTTGGCTTAACGGTTTGTGGCATTCTGTGCATGCTGTGCTAAATATCCTTTCACCACTGTCATTTGCTGTAGGCATATAATCATTGCTCTTTCCGCAACCTGACAAAACGATTAATGCAGAAATTGCTAGTAAATAATTCATTTTTTTCTTCATTTTATTACTCCGGTTTATTTTTCTAGAAATATAAGATATCAAAACTATACCCATCACACTTCAGAATTCGGCATCCATGCCTTATCGTGCTGAGCAGATTGGATCAGGGATCGTAGAAACAGAATTTTGATGTGCGGATATTAAAAATGTATTCAACAAGGGATTATGTATCCAAACGTACTGATTATATTCACCTGTTGATCGATTAATGTAAGTATTAAGCCCCTTTTGAGCGATGAAATAGTTTCCACTACTAAAAATCACACTGCAAACATCGGTGGATATCAGAGCAGAAGCGTTTAGCTAATTAATAGCCACTGCCAGCAGCATCGTCTCCTTTTTCTTTTAACGCGTCACCAGCTTCTTTTGCTTTTTCTGCAACATCCTCATAGGCTTCGTCCATAGTCTCCTTCAAATTTTCCATGGTTTCGTCTATTTTTTTACCTGCCTGTTCAGCGGGACCTTTGGAGGCATCAGTGGCTTCTTCAATTTTTTTGGTTGCTTTTTCAATAGTTTCCTCAATAGATTTTTGGCTGCTTTCTAGAGATTTATCTATTTTTTTACCCATTTGCTCTGCAGGTCCTTCTTGTTTTGAGCAGCCTGTGAAAATAAAAGAGAGCAGAGCCAGTGATAGCGACAAAATTAGTTTGTTCATCATATACCTCATATAAAAAATGAATGGATTTTTGAAGTACAACTCTTAGGAGGCTGTCCGAGAATAGCGATCGTAGCGAGGATGAGGCTGGTTGAGCAGGATTTTTCGATCATTTGAGGTGAATAGTCGTTCTATTCAACGTAAAGGATCGGAAAATCCGGCCAGTCAGGTTCGTCCGCAGTAGATCAGTCCATTCTCGGACAACCTCCTAGTATCTCTAAGTTATTCCAAAAGACTATGCTATGCCTGGTGGCATAAAAGCAGGCTATCCATGCTATTAAAAATGTGGAACTCGATTTCTCAATTTTTGTATCAGCTGAGCTGAGGCCAGAGAATAACAAAGTAGAGAAAGTAACTCGAGACACCTTTACATAGTAACACTAACACTTCCTTAACCGTTCCGAAAAATTCATTTGCTTGCGTAGGAATGTAGAACCATACTCATACCTTTAAGTATTTTCCCTGCTGTCCCGATTGATTGGCGAGAAGCTTCCTTTTGGTGAGTGTTGTTTTCTCGACAGTTAGAATGATTTGTCGGGTTTGGAAAAGAAGAATGATAGTGATGCGGGAATTTCGATCGCTTGCCGTATAGATTTTATCCGTATAGTTTTCGGTGGATAGGCATAGGTTCCCGTATACGCTACCTGAAACGTTCAAGGGCAGTCGTAATTATTTCGTTATTTCTATGTGAGATATAGCGGATGAGGTAAAACGTGAAAAATTACCCCTTGCTAATCAATGCTTCGATTCTAGAGCTAGAACATAACCTCTTTAAACTGTGCATTGGGCGTTAGTACCTGCATTTTTTCGAGTTGAATCAACTCAATTTGCTGAGATCCTTGCGCATTCTCGATCACCAAAAATTCACGTTTTTCCGTGTTGGTCACAATGTCTTTTGCCTTGCCTTCAAAGGTTTGCTGATTTTTTAGAATTAGCCTGATTTGGTAACCGTACATACACGCGACTTCAATATAATCGTGCAATTCACATTCGATGAGTTGTTGTGTCATAGTGCGTTCAATCCTTCTGAAAATGGCAGAAATGCGATTGTATCGTGATCCATATAAAACAAAGAAGAGCAGAAACTCAAAATTGAATTTTCTGTTTCTTCTGCTACAGTACCATTCAAATTAATTCGAATATTTCAAGATGATCGATATGGCTAAAGCTTTTGTAAGTGTCTGTGCTAATCATGCTAGCTTTGCTAGCGGGGAGGTTAATTAAATGAAACTAAAGGTTATTATTCATGAAGCAGAAGAAGGCGGCTATTGGGCAGAAGTTCCGGCCATAGCTGGTTGTGTCACACAAGGTGAGACCTTGGATGAATTGCTCAAAAATATCCATGCAGCAGTCGAAGGATGTTTGGCGGTCGATATCCAGAATGTGGCAATATCCTCCAAAGATAAAGTAGTTGAGATTGCCATTTGAAGGGAATTAGCGGCAAGTATTTCTGCCAGCTCCTGGAGAGAAAAGGCTGGATGCTGAAACGCATCAACGGTAGCCATCATATTTATTCAAAAGCTGGTAATGCGGCTCGTATTTCGGTGCCCGTGCATGGAAATACTGTGCTGAAGACTGGATTGCTAAAGCATTTGATGAAACTGGCGGAAATAGAAGAATCCGAGCTGTGAAGTTATTTCTATCCATACCAACGCGATTTGTTGAATGAAGAATGGGTGTGTGCTCCAATCATTTAGTTTCTTTCATCATCAGGGGTGGCTGCAACTGCAATGATCGTTAGGATGAATGTTGCTTATAAACGTCGACTTTACCCTTATGTGTCAATGTTAATACTAGAAGGCTGTCCGAGAATAGACTGATCTACTGCGGACAAGCCTGGCTCCGATCCTTTTCCTTGAATAGAGCGATTATTTGAGGCGAATAGTAGTTCTATTTAACGAAAAGAATCGGGAAATCCGGCCAATCAGGCGCGTTCGCAGTAAATCAGTCTATTCTCGGACAGCTTCCTAGCCTCTGTCTTGATTAAATTGGTATCCAATGGTGAATCAACCTACGCGACTTCAATATAATCGTGCAATTCACATTCGATGAGTTGTTGCGTCATGGTGCGTTCAATCCTCCTGGAAATGGCAGAAATACGATTGTATCGTGATCCACATAAAACAAAAGAGAGCAGAAACTAAAATTGAATTTTTTGTTTCTTCTGCTACAGTACAATTCACTTTTCACAAGGAGGCATTTATGAAAACTCGAATAACAATAGCTATGCTTACAGCTTCATTGATACTTGGTGGATGTGCGAGCATGACGGAAACACAGCGCGGCACCGCGCAAGGTACTGCGATTGGTGCGGGGGCAGGTGCTGCGATTGGTGCCCTCATTGGCGGTGGTAAAGGTGCTGCGATTGGTGCCGGTTCAGGCGCTGTGCTGGGTGCTGGTGCAGGTTATATCTGGTCGAAAAGAATGGAGGAGCAAAAAAGACAGATGGAGGCGGCGACAGCAGGCACGGGTGTGCAAGTATCGCAAACTGCGGATAATCGTTTGATGCTCAATATTCCGAGCGATATCTCCTTCGATACCGGTCGCGCAGATATTAAACCAAATTTCAGGCCTATTCTCGATAACTTTGCGACCAGTTTGCTCAATAATCCTGGTACGACCATCATGATTGTCGGGCACACGGACAATACGGGTACGGATGCCATCAATAATCCTTTATCGGTCAATCGTGCTGCTAGCACGCGCGATTATTTGGTCAGCAGAGGCGTGCCCATTCAACGCATTCAAATTGATGGCCGTGGTTCGTATCAACCTATTGCACCGAACGATAGTTCCTACAATCGAGCAAAAAACCGCCGTGTTGAAATTTTTGTCATGGAGCAGCAAGCACCCTCCCCCGCATCACCTCAATATTGAGAATAGATAAGACATGACTGCTCTTGAAACAAGAGAGTGTCATGTCGATTGAATGCAGGGCGTCTCTAAAAATTCAAAGTTTTATACAAAACGAGGCACGAGAAAAAAATGTTGACGCAGCATATGATTGATATGTAAGGAAACATTTTTTGCGAGTAACAAAGTGTTGTGACGAAACGGGGTAAGCAGGCAATCCGTAAAACGGATGCTCGCAAATTTGGATTTTTAGAGATGCCCTGCAATGTAATTTGAATTACTGGGGTATCCTACTTGTCTTATTTTTATATATGAAACACAACTAAAGAGTTCAAGAAGTTATGGCAGATATAGATTTTATCCATCGTAAGGAAGGCTGGGAGAAGGAAATGCTTGAAAAAATAGTATTTTCGTCGATGCGGGAGCAGCGTCGTGCACGTTATTGGAGTATTTTCTTTAGATCACTGACTTTCCTTTATCTTTTCATTTTACTCTTTTGGGGGTTGGGCTGGTTTGACGGTGATACTGCGCGCGTTACCGACAAGCATACCGCACTGGTAGATTTGCGCGGTGAAATCAAGCCTGACAGCATGGGCAGTGCAGACAATATCAATGCCGCGTTACAAAAGGCTTTCAAGGATAAAAATACCGCAGGGGTTATCTTGCGTGTCAATAGTCCGGGTGGTAGCCCTGTTCAGGCGGGTTATATCAATGACGAAATTCGCCGGTTGCGTGCACAATATCCACAAACTCCGCTATATGCTGTGGTAGAAGATATTTGTGCATCAGGCGGTTACTACGCTGCCGTCGCTGCAGATAAAATCTTCGTAGATAAAGCGAGTATCGTTGGTTCAATTGGTGTTGTGCTCGATAGCTTTGGATTTGCGGGTACGCTCGAAAAGTTGGGTGTTGAACGACGCTTACTCACCGCCGGGGAAAATAAAAGTTTTCTGGATCCTTTTCTACCTTCTGATCCAAAACAAAGAGAGCATGCTAGAAGCATGCTGACTGAAATCCATCAGCAATTCATCCAAGTAGTGCAACAAGGCAGAGGTGAGCGCCTGAAGGATGTGCCCGAAATTTTCAGTGGATTACTGTGGACAGGTGAAAAAAGCATTGATCTCGGGTTGGCAGATGGATTGGGCAGTGCTGATTATGTAGCCCGCGAAGTTATCCAGGCTGAGCACATCGTAGATTTTACGACGCAAGAAGGATTGGCTGAACGTTTTGCTAAACGCTTCGGCAGGGTGACTGCCAATCTATTGATCGGAACGGAGAACTGGCAATTGCGGTAATGGCGTGCCGTTATTTCTCGAGCACCTCGGTCAGCATCCTGGCAACACCCGTTTGCCACGGAGGGATAGTTAGTCCAAAGGTGCGCTGGAATTTTTCAGTATTCAAGCGAGAGTTGAGCGGACGCTGTGCGGTACTGGTGAAAGCGTGACTGGGAACTGGTTGTATGGCATCAGGCTGGACCGTGAGCTTGCAGTGCTCGCTTGCGACAGTGAGCACGAAGCGAGCATAGTCATGCCAAGAAACCGCGCCATCTGCGACCAGATGATAAAGCCCGGAGACATTGGGTTGTTTTGATGCCATCCTAATGACGTGCGCGGTTGCATCAGCCAGTAGCTCTGCGCCTGTCGGTGCGCCGATCTGATCATTGATGACTGTGAGCTGATTACGTTCCTGCGCGAGGCGGAGCATGGTTTTAGCAAAATTGTTGCCTCGTGCAGCGTAAACCCAACTGGTCCGGAAAATCAGATGATGGCAACCCGCATGATCGATCGCCTCTTCTCCCTGGAGCTTGGTTTGACCATATACATTCAAGGGGGCAGGGGTATCCGATTCCTCCCAGGGTCGGTTGCCGCTGCCATCAAACACATAATCGGTAGAGTAGTGAACTAACCAGGCACCGATACGGTGCGCTTCTTGTGCCAGAACAGCCGGTGCTTCCGCATTGACCCGATAGGCGAGATCAGACTCACTTTCTGCGCGATCGACTACGGTGTAAGCCGCCGCATTAACGATGACGTCTGGGGCAACTGCTCGCGTGGTCTGTGCAATCCCTGTCAAATCAGTTAAATCGCCACAATAGGTTGAGCTGGATCGATCCAGCGCCACCAGTTCACCCAGAGGGGCCAGGCTACGCTGTAGCTCCCAGCCGACTTGTCCATTTTTTCCGAATAACAGTATTTTCATCCGGCACGCCCCTGATAGTGGGTTTCGATCCATTTCTGATATTCACCTGACTGCACATTGGCTACCCAATCCTGATGATCGAGATACCATTGGACAGTTTTCCGGATGCCACTTGCAAACGTTTCAATCGGTCTCCAGCCTAATTCACATTCGATTTTATGTGCATCGATAGCGTAGCGACGGTCGTGACCCGGGCGATCCGTCACATGGGTAATCAGCTTGTGATAATCGGCAGGACGTAACGCATTGAGCAAATCACAGATTGTATGCACAATCTCGATATTGGGCTTCTCATTCCAACCGCCGATATTGTAAGTTTCTCCGGGGACACCGCCTTCCAACACGCGACGAATGGCACTGCAGTGATCCTTTACATATAGCCAGTCCCGGATTTGCTGACCATCGCCATATACCGGCAATGGTTTGCCTGCGAGTGCATTTACGATCATCAAGGGGATAAGTTTTTCAGGGAATTGGAATGGACCGTAGTTGTTGGAACAATTAGTGATCAAAGTAGGTAATCCATAGGTGTGATGATAGGCGCGAACCAGTTGATCGCTGGCAGCCTTGCTGGCGGAATAAGGACTATTCGGTTGGTAGCAATGTGTTTCCGTAAAAGCAGGGGCATCTTTGCAAAGCGAGCCATACACCTCGTCTGTGGATACATGCAGAAAGCGAAAATCTTGTCGCGCACGATCTTCCAGCTCAAGCCAATAGTGGTGAGCTGCTTCTAATAGCCGGAAGGTACCTACGATATTCGTCTGGATAAAATCTTCAGGTCCGTGGATGGAGCGATCGACATGGCTTTCAGCTGCCAAATGGATAATGGCGCGAGGCTGATGCTGCGTGAGCAGAGCAGCCACTCTCTGGCGATCGCTGATATCGGCTTGCACGAAAATATGTCGTGAATCTCCCTCTAAGGTGGCTAAATTCTGCAAATTACCCGCGTAAGTCAATTTGTCGAGATTGATAACAGGTTCATCCGATTGAACCAGCCAGTCCAGTACGAAATTGGCCCCAATAAATCCTGCTCCACCTGTAACGAGAATCATAGTTTTTCCGGAAAGTGATCTGAAAGGTATTTTTTACACATTCTTATTAGGCAGCCATGTTAACACTACTCCCGATTCTTCCGCTGCTGCCTGGAAAGCACAATCCACACCAATACCAGGCACCCAGACAAGTTGCTCTCCACTGAAAAGCAACGGCAGGACATCGCGTTCCCATGGCGGTAATAAAGCTTCTTGCAATATTTTTTTCAAGCTGCGGCGGGGACGTTTGCAATCAGGCTGAAATCGTTCCCCGCCCGCCCGCAAGCGGACGGTGACGGTATTCTGGGTCAGTTTATGCAGATTGATCCCGGTGCCTTTCTGATGAACACATTCGATCGCTCCTCCTAAGGGTTTCAAAATCCAGTGTGGTTCTCCCTGCCAAACAAGGGGCGCGGTAATCTCTGGTTGCACGCGTTTGGGCTGTATTTTGACCCAGCCTTTGAAGTAGCGTACCTCCATATCACCAAAAATGAGATGTAACTGGCTGTCTGCACCTGCAGAAAGCAATTGCCGGAGAATTTCTTCGAGTTTTACGGTGCTCGGCTGGGTGACCGCTTGCTGGGAAAAGACATAGCGTAAAAGATTTTTTGCGCGAGGCAGGCTGAGTTGGCGTAAACCGTCAATGTGAAGACTGCCTGCTTTCATGGCGAGCTTACTGTCGGTTTCAGCCAGCTCATCCAATAAGTGACTGGCCTCACCCAGATGATGGCTGGCACGTGACAGTGTTTGCCGGTAGGCTGGAAATCGTGACTCCAGCAAAGGAAAGATCCTGTGACGTAGAAAATTGCGAGTGAACGTTATATCGTCATTGCTTTCGTCCGTTACCCAGTCAAGATGGTGTTGACGTGCATACTGCACGATGGTTTCACGTGTAACTTCGAGCAATGGACGCAGTAGCCGAACCGAGTCGGTTGGATGGAGTTTCCTGACGATAGGCATCCCCCCCAATCCCTTCACGCCTGCGCCGCGAAGTAGCTGCAACAATACAGTTTCAACCTGATCATCCTGGTGCTGTGCCAGCACGATATATTCAGCCTCAATGTGTTTAAATACATGATAGCGTGCCTGCCTGGCGGCTGCTTCAAGGCTTACCTGAGGCGTTTTCTTGACTTGCAAGCGGAAAATCTGCAGGGGAACTTTTAGCGCATTGCACTGATTCTGGCAAAAATCGCTCCATTGGGCGGCAAAAGGGCTAATGCCATGCTCAACATGCAGCGCGGAAAGTCTGAATGCCATCGAGCGTGCAAGCGCATGCAGCGCATGCAGCAAAACCACTGAGTCAACCCCACCGCTGAGCGCGACCACCAAATGATTTTGCTCGCAGACGTGCTCACGTAGCGTGGATTCGACCTGTTCAAGAATGGTGTTCGGCCTTGACTTCCTTGAATTTACCATACCCCATCAGTCGATGATAACGCCGCTCTAGTAGTGCCTCTTGTGAGAGATCCTGGAGTTTTCGTAAAGAATCCTGCAAGGCGCTTTTGACCGATTGCATGATGGCGGGGTAATCGCGGTGCGCACCCCCGATCGGCTCATTGAGGATCCCGTCGATTAGCTCCATTTCTTTGAGACGGTCTGCGGTAATACCCATGATTTCAGCCGCTTCGGATGCTTTATCTGCGCTTTTCCATAGAATGGAAGCGCACCCTTCGGGAGAAATTACCGAATAAGTCGCATACTGCAACATCAAAACGGTATCTCCCACAGCAACAGCCAACGCACCACCGGAACCGCCTTCACCGATCACAACGCAAATGATGGGTACCTTCAGCTCAGCCATGACATAAAGGTTTTTTCCGATCGCTTCAGATTGTCCGCGTTCTTCTGCGTCGATGCCAGGATAAGCGCCGGGCGTGTCGATAAACGTAATCAAAGGTATCGAAAATTTCTCCGCTAAGCGCATCAACCTGAGTGCTTTGCGATAGCCTTCAGGTTTGGGCATGCCAAAATTACGGTGAATTTTCTCTTTGGTATCGCGGCCTTTCTGATGGCCGATCACCATCACCGTCTGGCCATTAAAGCGCGCTACACCACCGATAATGGCATGATCATCCGCAAAATGGCGATCCCCATGAAGCTCTTCAAAATCAGTGCATAAGTGCTGGATGTAATCGAGCGTATAGGGGCGCTGCGGATGGCGCGCTACCTGAGATATCTGCCAGGGTGTGAGCTTGGCATAGACATTTTTGGTCAGTGACTGACTTTTTGCTTGTAATTTAGAGATTTCAGCCGAAATATCCAGTGCCGAATTATCTTGAGCAAAGCGTAGCTGCTCAATTTTTTCTTCAAACTCCTCAATACCCTTCTCAAAATCCAGAAAAATCGTTTTCATGAAAGCTTGGATGTAAACCTAAAACTAGGATGATACAGGATCTGTGAGTATTTCGGCATCTGCCCGCGTACGCAGAAGACGCAGAAGATTGTGATAGTAGGATACCAGTACGACGATCTCTGTACCTGCCCCTGCCGCTTGAGATGGCGATAAAAATTCTCGTGAGGACCAAGGGTCAACAGTTTCAGATTACTCTCATCGTGATACGGTAAGCCAGTATGCAAAACTGGCTCGATAAACGGAATTTGTAGACTCGAAT
>CAYNXU010000039.1:0-10639 GCA_964401225.1 uncultured Nitrosomonas sp. | reverse complement strand
CCACTCATGGTACGGCCTAAGGTATGAACAATGCCAATAAAAAAGCCGGCGGTCATCCCATAAGTTGCGCCGCTTCTATTGCCGGTAACCATCATAGTTTTAGGAATTTCCACAAAACCCGTCACGACGTTAGCGACACCATTACCCAGCTTTTCACCGACTTTTACAGGGTAAGTGCTTGCCGTTGCCATGTTTGGTAAAAAGAAAAATAGCGCGAATAGCATGAGCAGCGAGGTCATTGGTTTTTTCATTGAGTTCTCCTGATTGAAAATATATTAACTCCACTCACTTGAGCGAGTGCGTCACTAAGGTAATACCCTCAAACATGACAATATCACAATTTATGGTTTTTTCACGCAAATTAGCGAGACGGTTTGTTTCGTGGATTTAATCGGTGAGCTAATTGGTTTGTGCTTCCTTAACTATTTTTCCCCAAGTATCGCGTAAGGTAACGGCACGATTGAATACGGGTCTTCCAGGTTGCGTATCCTTGCGATCTGCTACGAAATAGCCATGGCGTTCAAATTGGAACCGTTGTTCAGCTTGTATATCAAAAAGGGAAGGCTCGAGATAGGCCATTATGGTTTGTTTCGAGTGAGGATTCAGATGGGATTTAAAGTCCTTCTCTCCCGTATCAGGATAGGGATCACTGAACAGGCGGTCATATATTCTTACTTCAGCGGATTTTGCGTGTTTGGCCGATAGCCAGTGAATATTTCCTTTGATCTTACGCGTATCTGCGCCGGCTGTACCACTCTTGGTGTTGGGATCGTAAGTACAGTGAATTTCTTCTATTTCACCTTGGCTATTCTTGATAATGGAGACACATTTGATGATATAGGCGTAGCGTAAACGGACTTCTGCACCAGGTGACAGACGGAAATAACCTTTACTGGGGACCTCCATGAAATCATCACGTTCGATAAAAACCGTCTTGGTAAGGGGTAGTATCCGCTTGCCCCACTCTGGTTTTTGCGGATGATTAGGTGCATAACAGTCTTCTTCCAAATCTTCTGGAAAATTATCGATCACTAGCTTTAACGGATTTAATACTGCTATTCTCCGCAGCGCATGTTCATTTAGATCTTCTCTCAGACAATCTTCCAGAATAGTCATATCTATCCATGAATCAGCTTTGCTGATACCGATGCGCTCAGTAAACAAGCGAATCGATTCGGGGGTATATCCGCGACGGCGAACTCCGACTAAGGTATTCATTCTTGGATCATCCCATCCATCCACATGCTGACCTTCTACGAGCTCGATTAATTTGCGCTTGCTCATTACGCAATAAGTGAGATTTAACCGGGCAAACTCAATTTGCTGGGGATGACAAGGGATCTGATCATCCAATTGATCGAGTACCCAATCATACAGGGGACGGTGATCTTCAAATTCCAATGTACACAGAGAATGCGTAATGTGTTCCAGTGCATCCGATATGCAATGGGTATAATCGTACATAGGGTAAATGCACCACTGGTTACCTGTACGCTGATGATGAATATGGCGAATGCGATAAATTACGGGATCACGCAGATTAATGTTGGGTGAAGCCATGTCAATCTTGGCGCGTAATACATGTGCGCCATCAGGAAATTCCCCAGTGCGCATGCGCCGGAACAGGTCTAGGTTTTCTGCAATCGTGCGATTGCGGTAGGGGCTATTCTCACCCGGCTGATTTAAAGCGCCGCGTAATTGACGGATTTCATCTGCCGATAGGCTATCTACATACGCTTTGTCTTTTTTTATCAAGTATTCAGCAAATTCATATAGCTTCTCAAAGTAATCCGATGCATAGTAAATATGCTGTCCCCAATCAAAACCTAGCCACTTGACCGAATCACAAATGGCATCTACATATTCTTGGGCTTCTTTTTCTGGGTTGGTATCGTCAAAACGGAGATGACAGATACCGCCATAATCGCGCGCAAGGCCAAAATTAAGGCAGATACTCTTGGCATGGCCGATATGCAGGTATCCATTAGGCTCGGGTGGAAAACGTGTTTCTACTCGTCCATGCCATTTGCCAGTACGGTTATCTTCATCAATGATGTTGCGAATGAAATTTGAAGTAATAGGTAATGTGCTCACAAATTTGTCTTTCTAAATGGTTTGGGAATGCGATCGTTAAAAGAACTATAATACAGATAACGATATTATAAGGTGCGTTTGGCTACTCAGAACGAGAATAAATCAGTGCAGTAAACGTGGTGCAAGCTACTTAAAAAAACAGAATTTAATCTTTATAAAGCAAATTTATTTTTTATGACTCAAGATAATCAACCGACTTCTTTCCAGGACGAGAACCATATCATTGCAGAACGGCGTACCAAATTGACTGAATTACGCAAAGTGAGCAATGCCTTTCCCAATGATTTTCGCCGCGATAGCTTAGCTTCAGAATTGCACCATCACTATAACGGCCACTCCAAAGAAGCACTGGAAGCAGAACAAATCGTTGTAAAAGTTGCTGGGCGTATGATGTTCAAGCGTGTCATGGGTAAGGCAAGTTTTGCCACTATTCAAGACATGAGCGGGCGAATTCAACTTTATATATCCAACGACCTTACTGGCCAGGCTGCGCATGAGGCCTTCAAGCATTACGATCTGGGGGATATTTTAGGCGCAGAGGGTATTTTGTTCAAAACCAAGACTGGCGAATTGTCTGTACGGGTGAGTCATTTGCAATTGCTGACAAAATCCTTGCGCCCACTGCCTGAGAAATTTCATGGTTTGGCTGATCAAGAGCAGAAATACCGCCAACGTTATCTCGATTTAATGACCAATGAAGAGACCCGTCGAGTATTTACTATACGCTCCCAAGTGATTCAGGCTATTCGTGGGTTTTTAGTAGAGAGAAGTTATCTCGAAGTGGAAACACCTATGATGCATACGATACCGGGTGGCGCAACAGCAAGGCCTTTCAGCACACATCATAATGCGCTAGACATGGCACTTTATCTACGTATCGCCCCTGAGCTCTACTTGAAGCGATTGGTAGTCGGGGGTATGGAAAAAGTTTTCGAGATTAATCGGAATTTCAGGAATGAAGGTATTTCTACTCGGCACAACCCGGAATTCACTATGCTGGAGTTTTATGAAGCTTACCAAGATTATGTCTATCTGATGGATTTGACTGAGTCCATGCTGCGGGAAGTTGCAATGAAAGTGCTGGGAACAACCCGGATGATTTACCAGGAGCGTGAAATCGATCTGTCACAACCATTTGCAAGAATAACAATTACTCAGGCCATTCAAAAGCACTATCCTGAATATACGACAGCTCAGCTCAGTGATCGTGACTTTCTGATAGATAGGATGCAAAAATTGAATATTGCCTATAACCCGAATGATGGAATGGGAGGATTGCAGCTTTCCTTATTTGATGAAACTACTGAGCATCTCTTATTCGAGCCTACCTTTATTATTGATTATCCAGCAGAAGTTTCACCTTTGGCACGCCGAAATGATCGCCATCCAGAAATTACCGATCGTTTCGAGTTATATATCGCAGGACGTGAAATCGCAAATGGTTTTTCAGAGTTGAATGATCCGGAAGATCAGGCTGCGCGTTTTATGGAGCAAGCGAAAGCGAAGGAAGCCGGGGATGCCGAGGCCATGCACTATGACGCTGATTACATTCGTGCCCTGGAATATGGTTTACCGCCGACGGCGGGTGAGGGGATTGGAATCGACCGATTGATTATGTTATTGACCGATAGCCCCAGTATTCGTGACGTTATTTTATTTCCTCAATTGCGTAAGGAGGATTGAGTCGTCACCACGTTAATCAGAAAGGTGGAGAATAAATAACTACCCAATACAGATACCGAGAGCAGTGATAGCCTTTATAGCAGTTGCGGAG
Source organism: uncultured Nitrosomonas sp. (assembly GCA_964401225.1). GTDB lineage: Bacteria > Pseudomonadota > Gammaproteobacteria > Burkholderiales > Nitrosomonadaceae > Nitrosomonas. The sequence continues at coordinate 6,771 of CAYNXU010000039.1, read as the reverse complement.
AAATTGTTTTTTTCTGCTTTAGGCTAGAGAACTGCTGGATATCATGCAAAGCGGCGGAGTAAAACTAATCCAATCAAGCCGCTCAACAGGAGTGCGAATCCACCTGGTTCAGGTACTGCAACAATGGGTGCTTCAACAATACCAAACTGTAGCCGGTCGAGACCAATCACATCAAATTCTATTGTGTTGGTGAAGGTCACGGCCGTAAACGTGGTTGTGGTGTCGAACAGGCCAACGAACAGTTGATTGCCTAGCGGTTCTTCAAAATTGATGGGTAAAAAGGTTCCGTCATTGACGCTCACGCTGAGTATTGTAGAACCGGCGGTACCCAAGTCTTTTATGTCAATGGCGAAGGCATTGATGGGTGAATTGAAAGTGAAGGTAATGTTGCCGTCAGCCTGCGCCCAGTCGATTGCGCGGTTACCTTCTGAGACAAAATTTGGATCATCGTTACCGTAAACTTTGCCGCCCACGGTGTTTACTGAGAGCCCCTCGAAAGTGAGCGGCCCTGTATTGCCTGCGAGATCAAGGTCGATTGCCTCGAATCCCTCAGTCGTTAGCGCCACTCCGCCAATCGCGGTATTGAATTCGGTTTCATTAGTAAACGTGATCAGATTGGCCTGTACCGGCTGTGTTAACGCTAAAACAGTGATCACAGTTATTACTACGTTTCTCATAGCTTACCTTCTGGAGTAATAATGTAAAAAAAACTCTAACACACGCTTTAAGGAAATAAAAGCATTTGAACCATAGACACTGTGTTCACGAGCAAAAGATTTCACTCTGAAGAAACTAAACAAGTGTACCGAGATACTCTTTGGATGCCTATCGTGACAAAAGGGTGTTTGATAGCAATCTGCCGAGGCCCATTCAATTATCTTTTCAATTTATACAATAATTTAGAATGACCCCATTATTTCAAAGGTCACGCCATTCTCATGGCGTCCGGTTTTTCCTCGCTGGGAGCTGAAATAAAGGCGTGATCCATCCGGACTGAAAGCGGGGCCGGTGATTTCAGAGCGGTCATGCCCTACCAGCTGGAGTAAGGGTTTGATTGTGCCGCCCGATAAAATAACGATTTGCATATCTCCGTTATCCTCGGCAACCAGCAGTTCACCCTTGGTATTGGCAATAATATTGTCTACACCGGTCAGAATAGGTGAGGCATAGCGTGCGGCGTCATAAATAATATCGAGATGATTGTTTTGAGTATCATATGCCCATACCCGATCATCTCCTTTCGTTGTGAAATAAATGATCCCCTGGTGATACCAGATACCTTCTCCCCCATTAAAACGACTGCTCTGCTTGACCTGTTTACGTGTGGCGAGTGGGGTTGCACTAGGGTCAGGCAGGCGATGCCAGCGGAGTGTTTTCTGATGATTTCCCAGAATTTCCGCCACTTCGAGAAAACCATCCTCCAGATCGGGGTGGCCTGCTGCATTGAGTGAGTTAGGCGTATAACGATACAGACGGCCATCGGGCTCATCTTCAGTGAGGTAAAGTTGTTTATTGGTGGTATCGACAGCGACGGCTTCATGCCTAAAGCGTCCTAGTGCTTTTCTGATTTGGGCTGGTTTCTGACCCAAGGGGTCGCATTCCCAAACATGACCACGATCAGTTTCTTCGCAAGACAACCATGTTTGCCAGGGAGTGGGGCCACCTGCGCAATTGAGGGTAGTATTGTTCAGGATAGAATACGCATCGATGAGTTTTCCATGTTGATCAAAACGAAGTGCACCGACTCCTCCGGCATTATTTTTCATTTCGCTGTTGGAGACATAAATCCAGCCACCCTTCTCGGTTGCAAAGGTCGCACCACCGTCAGGTGCTGCATGCCAAGTATAACCAAACAGATTTTGTCCGGAATTGGCAACGATACGTGAAGTAAAGCCCTCAGGTAAGCGAACGCCATTTATGTCAGGTGCTTGGAGAGGACCAACGGAAGCGAGGGTTGAAATGGCTGCTCGGCTAGGGGTTAGAACGAGTAAATCGTGTGCCAGGAAAGCGCCCAACCCTATAGCGCTATAGCGGAACAGTTTGCGTCGTTGCAAATCGACATCGCTATTTTTCATTAAAGGCACACCATTTAATTCATTTCAAAAATAGTCAAAGGGGATTGACTCTGCTGTAAAAGCTGCACAAACGGAATAGACGGATCTGGAAGTTTGATCCATTGATCGAGCAACTGTCTTTTGGTAACACCTGTAACAACGAGGGCAATATGCAGACTACTGGCCAGTGCGGGTAGTGTCAGACTGATACGCGGACCCGGTGCAATGGGAGGATCGACCGCCTGGCATAAATAGGGTGTATCTTGATTAAGTGCTGCCCCTGGAAATAAGGATGCAATATGTCCATCTTCTCCCAATCCTAATACCGTTAGATCGAAGGGGCGAGGTAATCGGCAGAGTCGTTCATGAACAGTGGCCAAAGCCTCGGCGGGGTGAGTGTGCGATGTCTTTAAGCCAATGAAATGGGCTGTTTCTGCCTTGTCTTTTAGCAAGTGGTCGCGCACAAGTCGTTCATTGGAGGCATCTGTCTGAATTTCTACCCAGCGCTCATCACTGAGCGTGATATAAACGTTTTCCCAGGGCAATGCTTGCTTGCTGAGTGTTGGCAGGTAGTATTGTGGCGTTTGGCCGCCCGGGACGACTAAACTGGCAACATTATTCTGCTTGAGCGCATCGCGTAGAATCAAGGCAGCAAAATCGGCAAAAGCAGCAGCAAGGTCGTCGATGTTTTCGTACAGATTGCGCTGGATCATATCGCCAGTGAGCACAAATCAGGAACTGTCTTGACGTGTGCCGGGAAGGGGTTGGCATCGTTAGGGCGGACACGGCCCAGAAATGCGGTGCCATTCAGTGTTGCTCCTTGATAATCAGCCATGGCATCACCAATCATCAAGACTCGCTCGGGAACCAGTGAATAAGCGGTTAATATATTTGCAATCAGCACTTGTTTGGATAATGGAGAGCCGCGCACTTCCTTAAAGAAGTGAGACAGGCCGCGGCGCTCCACAATTGTTCTTAGTTCATTTTCTGGCGTACCAGAAGCGATAAACAGGGGGATACGCTCAGCAGCTTTCTGAAGTAATGATTCAGCACCGGGCACAGCCTGGCTTGCAATAACGGCTTCAATGACTAGTCCGGAAAAACGGCGATCCAGAAGCTGTTCTTCTTCTTCCGTCAATGGCGGATTATGCAATAAATGTTGCTGGAAATAACGGAATTTCAGGTAGCGAGACATGCCACCGTTTTGTTGATGATATCGTACGACCTCTGTAACAACGTGCTCACCATAAGGGCGGTAAAGCTCGGCAAAAGCCTGCGTTTTAATATCGCCTGATTCAACGATGACGCCATCAAAATCAAAAATAATGGCTTGCCAGTCTTCAATTCGCATATTTAAGCTCGATTGTCTGAGGTGGAAGGAGTGGCATCATCGTTCTCATCCGCATGATGGATGTATTGGTGAATTTCTCTCAGGCAATCAAGCAGTCCCTGACCTAAATCGACGTGTTCATTAAGTACCAGTTTGCGGCCGATACGGGGTTGAAAGGCGTAAGGGGTAATCTCATAGTGGTGTATGGCATTCGCATCGCCAAAATGCAATTCGACCGGCCAGGGCATGATTTCCGAGATCATGGTCATTACATCGCGGATGCGCAGTTTTTCCTGACCTGTCAGGATCAGATGCCGGTTGGCAAATTCCGGAGACAGTACTTGCACGCTCATACGTGCGGCATCTTCGACATGAATGTATTCACGAATGGCGTTACCGCTGCCGTGATAGGTAATGGTATGATTTTGAATGGCTTCATGCAGCATGCGGTAAATTCCATTACGCAAGTCAGCGCGCCGTCCATACAATGATCCGTAGCGCAGAATGGTGTACTCCAATCCATATCGCTCATGGTAAGTCTCGGTGAAGCGCTCGGCAGCCTGTTTACTGGCCCGGTAAAATGAGCCTGACTCAGAATAGACATATACGCTACTCGCAAAAATGAAACGGCGCGCCCCGGCGAGACGCGCAGCCTCCAGTATATGCATGTTACCTAGCACATTGATGGTCGCTGTCGCGAGTGGCTTGTCATGAGCTTCGTCAATATCGGCAATAGCTGCAAAATTGTAGATGACGGACGCGCCTTTCGCTGCTTCAATAGCCTGTTCAATATCCATCATATCGCCGACGATCATTTCCTGATCAGGTCTTTGGTAGGGGGAGGGAGCACGATCAAACAAGCGGACACGGTAGCCTGCTTCCGACAAGGCGTCGGCGACGTGGCTACCCAGAAAGCCGCTGGCACCAAACACGACTGCGATTTCACCCGATGCTGATTGATTATTCATTGATTAAACCTATGTTGACTAGCCCACGTAACAAATTATCTGCTGCTTCGATTTCCATGCGCTGGCGAGACTCCTTGGCAAGTGAGCCAATATGTGAAGTTAGTGTGATATTGTCGCATTGGAGTAAAGGACCCTGATAAGGTTCCTGCTCATATGCATCAAGTGCAGCACCACCTAAATGCCCTGAAGATAGCGCATTATAAAGCGCTGCTTCATCGACTAATCCTCCACGTGCTGCATTGATGACGATAGCGCCGGGTTTCATGCGTGAGAAAGCAGTTTCATTTAATAAATGGTGCGTATCGGCAGAATAGGGTAAGTGAAGGCTGATAATGTCTGTTTCTGTTATCAATTGTTCAAGGGACATGAGGGGGATAGCTTGCGGGGCTTGTTGCAGATAGGGATCATGTGCGATTACAGAAGCTTCGAAGGCCTGACATAGCCTTGCGACACGTCGACCGATATGTCCCAATCCAATAATGCCAACTGTCTGAGCGGCAAGCAAATGCCCCTGGGTGCGCGGCCATTCGCCACCACGTAATTTCCGGTCAGTTAAGCCGATCTGTCGGAGAGTTGATAACATCAGCCCCAGCGTCAGTTCTGCGACTGCTTGGGCTGGAGCTTCGGGTGTATTGAAAACAGCGATATTGTGCCGCTTGGCAGCAACTAAATCGACGCTATCAAGCCCGGTTCCGCAGCGTGAAACAATCCTGAGATGATTAGCGGATGTAAAAACACGTTCTGTAAGGGGCTCAACGCCTGCCAGCAGCCCAACCGCATCTTGATCCAATAAAGCGATGATCTCATCTTCGCTAAGTTTGCGTCGATGGGGATTGGTAACGACAGTGATTCCAGCCTTGATCAAGCGCTGAACAGGTGGGTTGTTATCGATGTCGAAAGATGAAGTGGAGATAACGATTTTACTCATAGCTGGGATTTTATCATTTGCATGTGATGACGACAGAGCGTATCGAGAATACGGATATCCAGACTGTAACCTAGAAAATTGAAGCCCGCTTTAATCCGTTGTTGTAATGCCGATGGTTCCGGTTCAATGACATGAATACCCCCGGGTTTATGTAGGCGACGTCCCGCATCCAGTATTTGTTCGATGGCTGCGTGCACTTGGGGGTGATCGAGTTCCCCGGGCCGTCCCATTGATCCAGACAAGTCATAAGGGCCGATAATATAAGCATCAATGCCTGGTACAGAAAGAATCGAATCGATATGATGAACGGCATCAACATGTTCGATCATGACGATGATGACCGCATTATCTTTCAGCCACTGCCGGTATTCATGAAAACGGGCGCCATAACCCTGCGCACGCGCCAATCCAACGCCGCGCTTTCCTTCTGGCGGATAATAAACGGCTTCAACCGCTGCTTTGGCATCTTCGGCAGATTTGATCATAGGCACCATGACACCTGTTGCACCCGCATCCATGACGCGCTTAATCTGGTCCGGATGATTGGAAGTAAGTCTGACAATTGCCGGACACTGCTGGCCATCCAGCACCTGAATGATGGTTTGTACTTCGCTTAATTCGAGTACGCTATGCTCCATATCCAGCACAAGCCAGTCAAAGCCGGCTGATGCCATGATTTCTGCAATGGCGGGATGCCCGAGGGTGACCCATGAACCTATCGTTAATTCGGAGCGTGCGAGCTTTGCTTTTAACTGCATGAACAATCCTGGAAAGTAGTTAATATTTGGCAAGTAGAGGATCAGTTTCCATTAGTTTGGCGACCCGTGCCAGATCGGCTTCGGTATCGACTGCCTGGCTATTGAATTCCGTTTCTACCATCTTGACCTGGAAACCATGCTCCAGCAAACGCAGCATATCAATCGATTCAAGCTGTTCCAATGGGGTGGAGGGTAAGCGGGCATATTCAAGCAAGGTCGTGCGTCTAAATGGAATAATACATACTTGTTTATAGGCCGCGGTTGAGGCAAAACCAGATTTGGCTAATGTAGGAATAGGTTGGCGTGACATGTAGAGTGCATCACCGCGTTGACTCATCACGACTTTAATGGTGTTGACGTCATGGAAATCAGCTTCGTTCTCGATGCGTCGAACGAGGTTGACACAACCTAAGTGGGGGGCGTCACGGAAAGGCGCTACCGCAGTGTCGATCATTTGAGGGTGTGTCATGGGTTCATCGCCCTGGACCATCACAATGAGCTCTGCATCCGTGCTAGCGACTGCTTCTGCGACACGATCACTCGCGCGCTCATGCGTGTCAGAGGTCATAATGACAGGCGCGCCGAAAGCTTCCGCTACTTGCCGGATTTCTTCGTCACAGGTAGCAATATAAGTAGCATTGAGTGCGCTGCTCAAGGCAACGCGTTTATAGACATGCTCTAGCATGGTTCGTCCGAGCAATTTAGCAATGGGCTTGCCGGGGAAGCGCGTTGA
>CAYNXU010000038.1:8486-10643 GCA_964401225.1 uncultured Nitrosomonas sp. | reverse complement strand
TCAATCACAACTTGTGCGCCGTTGGCAAAGTCACCAAATTGCGCTTCCCAAATGATGAGTCCGTTTGGCTGAGCTGTTGCATAGCCATATTCAAAACCTAGTACGGCTTCTTCTGAGAGCATCGAATCGATAATAGTGAAATCAGCTTGCTTAGTGGCAACATGACGAAGCGGAACATAGATGCCATCTTCCCATTGCTCTCGCTCTCGATTCTGATCATGCAATACTGCATGTCGATGGAAAAATGTTCCTCGTCCACTATCCTGCCCGGAAAAGCGAATTCGGTAACCCTCTTTCAAAAGTGAGGCATAAGCCAGATTCTCAGCCATTCCCCAGTCTAGTGGTAGGTTACCTTTTCCCATTTCACGTCGGTCAGTAATGATCTTTTCAACTCTCGGATGCAATTTAAATGTTGCCGGAATATCAGTTAGTCGTTCTGCGAGGTGTTGTATTTCCTCGATTGGTATGCCTGTTTTTATCGGTTGATTCCATTTGCCCGGATTAAGAAAAGGTGCCCAATTGGCCGAATGAGGTGATTTGTAGTCATAGTGTATGGTCTTGTTAGGGTTGTGACCTGCATCCATAGCATCATAATAGGTTTTAACCATAGCTTCTGCTTCAGTTCTTTTAATAATGCCTGTTGCTTCTAGCTTATCTGCGTAAAGCTTGCGAGTGCCCGGATGTTTATTAATGATGCGGTACATTGATGGTTGTGTGACCATTGGTTCATCTTGTTCATTATGACCTTGCTTGCGAAAACAAACCAAATCAATTACCACGTCCTTGTGAAATTGCATGCGAAAATCCAGCGCAATCTCTGTTACCATGACCACTGCCTCCGGATCATCACTATTGACGTGAAAAATAGGCGCCTCGATCATTTTTGCTACGTCCGTACAATAAAGGGTGGATCGGCTGTCACGAGGATCGGAGGTAGTAAAGCCGATCTGATTATTAATAATGATATGGACGGTACCGCCTGTACCATAACCTCGCGTTTGCGACAAATTCAATGTTTCCATGACCACACCCTGCCCTGCAAACGCTGCGTCACCATGTAGCAGAACAGGAATAACTAACTCACCGTTCTTATCTTGTAAACGATGTTGGCGGGCAAGCACAGAGCCTTCTACTACAGGATTAACGATTTCAAGATGTGATGGATTGAACGCGAGGGCAAGATGTACGATTCCTCCAGGTGTTGTGACAGCGGAAGAAAAGCCCTGATGATATTTAACGTCACCTGCAGTTAGTGTCTGCGCTTTTTTTCCTTCGAATTCTAGAAATAAATCTGAGGGCATTTTTCCTAGGGTATTGACGAGCACATTTAGCCTACCTCGATGTGCCATGCCAATGATGATTTCCTGCACGCCCATTTCTCCTGCGTGCTGTAGTAATTTATCCAATAAGGGAATCAGACTTTCGTTTCCTTCACCGGAGAAACGCTTTTGTCCAACATAACGGGTATGGAGGTATTTTTCCAGGCCCTCCGCCGCTGTGAGACGTTCCAGGATATGTCGTTTGTAATCAGCAGTGAGATTGGGTTGGGAACGCGGGCCTTCTAGCCGATTCTGTATCCAGCGTTTCTGTTTCAGATCAGTGATGTACATATATTCCGCGCCAATCGTGCCGCAGTATGTTTGCCGGAGTATCTGTAAAATCTCCTGCAATGACGCATGTTCCTGACCTACTAATGAGCCGGTGTTAAACACCGTATCCATATCAGCTTCAGTCAATTCATAAAAAGCCGGATCGAGTTCTGGTACATCCGGTACTTGCTGATGACTGAGCGGATCGATATTCGCCAAGCGTACGCCGAGAAAACGGTACATGTTGATAAGCTGCAAGACAGCGATTTGTTTACGCTCCTTGGATTCATCTCGGATTAATGCGGCGCTGTCTTTTAAGTATGCAAGCCGTTTTTCGGATGGGAGAGACTGTGCAAAGCCTACAAATGATTCAATGATGGGGGTATGGGGGATATCGCGAGCAGTTATCGTCAGTGTTTGTTGCAGCGAGTCAAAATAACTACGCCATTCGGTAGAAATCGAATCCGGGTTTTTGAGATATTTTTCATAGAGATCCTCGATAAAAGGGGCATTGGCACCAAACAGCATTGAGTTCTCAAGGAATTGCTTCATCATGACCGGACTCATT
>CAYNXU010000038.1:0-8386 GCA_964401225.1 uncultured Nitrosomonas sp. | reverse complement strand
GGCACCAAACAGCATTGAGTTCTCAAGGAATTGCTTCATCATGACCGGACTCATTTAGTTTCAAGAAATGAAAGCACATTAGAATGATCAGTGCTTGTAGGTTTTTCTGATAGATTAATTTTTCCTGGATAAAGATAATTTTGTCACTTGCCTGCTATTCTTGTGGGTACATTTCTTTGCGGAGCACCGACATAAAGTTGGCGAGGTCGTCCTATTTTTTGATCTGGATCGGCGATCATTTCATTCCATTGAGCAATCCAACCAACAGTGCGGGCCATTGCAAAAATTGCAGTAAACATAGAGGTGGGTATGCCCAAAGCACGCTGGATGATGCCCGAGTAGAAATCAACATTGGGATAGAGTTTTTTGGAGATAAAGTAATCATCTTCCAGCGCTATTCTTTCCAGTTCCAATGCGAGTTTGAATAATCGGTTATTGTGTAGTCCCATTTCATCTAAAACTTCATGGCAAGTCTCCCGCATAAGTTTTGCGCGTGGATCAAAGTTTTTGTATACCCTGTGACCGAATCCCATCAATCGGAAGCTATCATTTTTGTCTTTCGCACGTTTGATATATTCATTGATACGCGAGATATCGCCAATTTCTTCCAACATATTAAGGCATGCTTCATTTGCACCACCATGCGCGGGTCCCCATAAGCACGCGATACCTGCAGAAATGCAAGCAAATGGATTGGCACCGCTGGAGCCGGCTAGGCGTACTGTCGATGTTGAAGCATTTTGCTCGTGATCAGCATGGAGAATTAAAATACGGTCTAATGCTTTTACTATCACAGGACTGGGTGCATAGTTTTCAGCAGGGGTTGCGAACATCATATGCAGAAAGTTTGCGGCATAGCTTAAGTCATTGCGCGGATATATAAAGGGCTGCCCAATATTGTATTTATAGGCCATGGCTGCAATCGTGGGCAATTTCGCAATCAGGCGGAAAGCTGACTGTTCGCGATGAACAGCATCCGAGATATCCATTGCCTCGTGGTAAAAAGCTGATAAAGCGCCGACGACCCCTACCATGACGGCCATAGGATGAGCATCTCTCCGGAAACCTGTGAAAAATCTGACTAGCTGTTCATGCAGCATCGTATGGTTATTAATGGCATGAACAAATTGTGTTTTTTGATCTTCGTTAGGCAATTCTCCATTCAGCAGCAAATAGCAGACTTCCATGAAATCACAATGTGCTGCAAGTTGTTCAATGGGGTAACCACGGTAGAGGAGCATGCCTTTATCACCATCAATAAAAGTGATGGCAGATTTGGTGCTTGCTGTGGAGAGAAAGCCGGGGTCATAGGTGAACATATTACTCTTGGCATATAGTGTACGGATATCAATTGTATCCGGCCCCATACTTCCTGACACAATCGGAAGTTCAATTGGTTCTCTATTCTCACCAAGCAGCAGGGTTGCTGTACGTTGTTCGGACATATCTATCTCCATGGTTTGAGGATCTACACGCTTTTGTCTATTCAGGAGCATGGATTTACCTAACTTTGTTGAAGAAGCGTTAACAATGGTTTTATGTTTTCGTTTGCGATTTCTTTTTTAGCTGAAATAATATCCCACAACTCATTATCGGGGAGTGACAACAATGTTTCAAACGTTTTTAACTGTGATTCATCCAATTGAGCATAGTATCGATCCAGAAAGCGTTGCAATATGATATCGAGCTCTAGCAGGCCACGACGACAACGCCAACGAAGCCGTTCTTGTTGTCTCATACTGTTCTGTTGATCATCATATCTTTAATTTTACCAATTGCACTGGTTGGGTTTAATCCCTTGGGGCAAACATCCACACAATTCATAATGGAATGACAACGAAATAGGCGATAGGGATCTTCCAGATGGTCAAGTCGTTCGGCTGTGGCCTGGTCGCGGCTGTCAGCAAGAAACCGATAGGCCTGTAATAACCCTGCGGGGCCCACAAATTTATCCGGATTCCACCAGAATGAAGGGCATGCAGTGGAGCAACAAGCACACAGGATACATTCATAAACTCCATCCAGTTCGGCTCTTTCTTTAGGTGATTGTAAACGTTCAGTCTCAGGAGGAGGGTTATTGTTGATCAAGAAAGGCTTGATCGAATGGTATTGTTTAAAAAATTGTGTCATATCCACGATCAAGTCGCGAATGATCGGCAAGCCAGGGAGGGGGCGTATTTCTATCGGTTCTTCCAGGCTAGTGATGGGGGTAATACAAGCTAATCCATTACGGCCATTGATATTCATCGCATCAGAGCCACAAACGCCTTCTCGGCAGGAGCGACGCAAACTGAGACTGTCATCGGTGGCTTTGATGCGGATCAGGGCATCTAGCAGCATTTTGTCTGTTGGCTCTAATTCAATATCGTAATCCTGCATGTAGGGTTTATCATCCTTGTCAGGATCATAACGGCTGATTGAGAATCGCATGATTGAAGCTCCTCTATTTTTTAGCAGTTAATCTTCACCGATAAATAAAGAGTGGTGGGCAGCCGAGTATCGGCAACGTATAAATGCAGACTAAAACGGCATTAATAATTAAATTTTCTCGCTCATTTGAGCAATGAATGTCTTAACTGCATTGACATCTTTTTCCATGACCTCGAAACGCTGAGGGAGATCCTCTAGGTTTTCGAAGCCTGTCGGCCGTGAGGGTTCAAACCCCACAGCCTCCTTGATTGTTTCTGAAAATTTAGCAGGTAGCGCGGTTTCCATGCAAATAAGCGGAACACCGGTTTCACGGTATTCAAGCCCAACTTTTACTCCATCCGCGGTATGGGTGTCAACCAGTACTTTATATTTATCATAGAGATTGCGGATCGTATCAATACGTGCAACGTGATGACTGGTTCCCGAAACGAAGCCAAAATCTTTTGCCTTGACCCACAAAGCTGTTCCAAATAAATCAAAGGCATTTCCTTTATCGACAGATTGCCACAATTCCTTGACACGCATAGTATTGCGGTCAGTTAGGTCAAAGATAAATCTCTCAAAGTTGGATGCTTTAGAGATATCCATAGAGGGGCTGCTGGTGTGGTGTGTTTCACTCGTGGTGCGTGGTCGATAAAGTCCCGTACGGAAAAACTCATCTAATACGTCATTCTCATTAGTAGCGAGAATGAGTTGCTTGATCGGCAGCCCCATCATGCGAGCCACATGGCCTGCAAAAATATTACCAAAATTACCCGATGGGACAGAAAATGATACCTGTTCATCATTTGATTGAGTAACCGCAAAATATCCTTTGAAATAATAGACAATCTGTGCAGCTATACGCGCCCAGTTGATCGAATTGACTGTGCCGATATGGTATTTTTGCTTGAATACATGATCATTACTGACTGCCTTGACAATATCCTGGCAGTCATCGAAGACGCCACGAATAGCAATATTAAAAATATTGTTATCTTGTAGGGAAAACATTTGCGCAGTCTGAAAGCGACTCATTTTGCCAAGCGGTGAGAGCATGAAAACACGGATACCACGCTTGCCGCGCATGGCGTATTCAGCGCTAGAGCCGGTATCACCTGAAGTTGCCCCAAGAATATTCAGCTCATCATTTGTTTTGCCCAACGTATATTCAAACAGATTCCCCAGTAACTGCATGGCAATATCCTTGAATGCTAAGGTTGGGCCATTTGATAGGCTCAAAATGTGTAAGCCTGGTTCAAGCGTTTTAATGGGGGTAATGTCTGTACTGCCGAATGCTTTGGATGTGTAGGTGCGTGCGATTATGCTGCGCAGATCTTCAGCAGGGATGTCATCCATGAAGCGAGAGAGTATTTCAAATGCAAGCGCCTGATAATCTAGATGACGCCATGCCTCAAGTTCTGACAGACTTATGCTTGGATAAATTTCTGGTACAGCAAGTCCGCCATCAGGCGCTAGACCGCTCAGTAGTATTTCAGTAAATGTTCTTGGCGACATACCGCCGCGGGTAGAAATATAACGCATAGTGTTTTGTGTGAATAATGAGCGAGGAGAAGGAATAGTTCCTTCTCTTGATTGTTCCTGGAAAAATTCTGGAAGAGTTGAAAGGAGTGCAAGCGCGTTGTGCCAGCTTAAATTTGTATTGTCTCTTATTTATTTATTTATTTAATTCTTCCATGCGGATACGAACGACCTTACCGGCCATCACAGGCAGCGCCTCAATTTTTGCTATTACTGTATTGATATTTTTTTCTATCGTTGTATGGGTCAGCATAATGATATTGACTATATCTTCCTCTTCGGCGTGCTCTTTCTGAACCATGGCGCTAATCGAAATATCTGAGTCAGCTAGGATACGTGTGATATCAGCAAGTACGCCAGGCTTATCTATAACCTGTAATCGAAGATAGTATGCGGTTTCTACCTCTTCCATCGGCACAATCGGTGTATCTGACAGTAAATCTGGCAGAAAAGCAAGAGAGGGCACGCGATGTTCAGGATTGGCGGTGAGCAGACGTGTCATATCGATCAGGTCGGCAATGACCGAACTCGCGGTGGGTTCAGCACCTGCACCAGCGCCATAATAAAGCGTAGGACCAACGGCATCGCCTTTGACGACTATGGCATTCATGACACCTTCCACATTGGCGATCAATCGTTTAACGGGAATGAGTGTAGGATGAACGCGTAATTCGATACCTTTTGTAACCCGTTTGGTAATACCTAGAAGCTTGATGCGATAGCCTAGTTCTTCGGCATAACGGATATCGTCGTTACTTAGTTGGGTAATGCCCTCGATATAGGCTTTGTCGAATTTGACAGGAATGCCAAAAGCAATCGCGGCCATAATGGTTATTTTATGCGCAGCATCGATACCTTCAATATCGTATGCAGGATCTGCTTCAGCGTAACCGAGTTGTTGTGCATGCGCTAATACGGTTTCGAATGTGAGCCCTTTCTCACGCATTTCCGATAGAATAAAATTACTAGTGCCATTGATAATGCCAGCAATCCATTCGATACGATTGGCGGTTAAACCTTCTCGCAATGCTTTGATAATGGGAATCCCGCCGGCCACTGCTGCCTCAAAGGCTACAATCACACCCTTTTGTTGAGCGGCTGCAAAAATCTCGCTGCCATGTGCTGCCAAGAGGGCTTTATTGGCCGTGATCACATGCTTGCCATTGGCGATCGCTTGCAGGATCAATTCCTTGGCGATAGTTTGCCCTCCAATCAATTCTATGACGATATCGATATCCGGGTGAGAAACGACTTCGAACGCATCAGCGGTGACTGCAGTATCATTGTCAGCTAGGCGCTGTGCTTTCTCGATATCGCGGTCAGCAATGATACGGATCATGATGTTTCGACCGACACGACGCGCAATTTCATCCTGGTTACGCTTTAGAACTGTATAGGTGCCGCCACCAACAGTCCCGATTCCTAATAAACCAACATTAATGGGTTTCATGTTCTAATCTTTAAAATAAACAAAAAGGCGTTATAAAATAAATTATGGCTTGCTAAAATTACTGCGCCATGAATAGCTAATATAATTTTTCAGAATACTAGGTCGAGTATGTGCTATGACGTTTACGATAGCGCTCTAGGTAACGTGCAATGCGATTAACCGCTTCGGTCAAATCATCACTATTGGGCAAGAACACCACGCGGAAATGATCCGGATGAAGCCAATTGAAGCCGGTTCCTTGGACCACCAGTACTTTTTCTTCCAACAACATATCTAATACGAATTGTTCATCATCCTGTATAGGATAAATTTTCGGGTCCAAACGCGGGAACAGATACAATGCCGATTGAGGGCGATAGCAAGTTACCCCTGGAATATCTGTCAGTAGCCGCCAAGCTAGATCGCGTTGCCGCTTCAGTCGGCCGGTTGGCATCGTAAGATCGAAGATACTCTGATAACCACCCAAAGCGGTTTGAATGCCGAATTGTGCGGGGACATTCGCACATAAACGCATCGAAGCTAGCATATTTAAGCCTGCAATATAATCGTGAGCGCGTTGCTTATCACCCGATACCACTGCCCAACCAGAACGAAAACCAGCTGCCCGGTAATTCTTAGACAAGCCATTGAATGTTACGAACAGAACATCATCAGCCAAAGAGGCAGCTGAAGTATGCGTTGCTTGATCGTAAAGAATTTTGTCGTAAATCTCATCTGCATATATGATCAGGTGATGTTGACGAGCAATTTCTATGATCTCAAGCAATATATCAACCGGATACAAGGCGCCCGTTGGGTTGTTGGGATTGATGATGACGATTGCACGCGTCCTGGGCGTAATTTTAGCACGAATATCATCCAGATCCGGTAACCACTCAGACTGTTCATCGCAAATATAATGGCGTGCCACTCCTCCTGCTAGCGACACGGCTGCTGTCCACAAAGGATAATCTGGCGCGGGAACGAGCACTTCATCGTTGTTCTCCAGAAGTGCTTGCATAGCGAGCATAATCAGCTCAGAAACACCGTTGCCAATATATATGTCATCCATTTGCACATTAGGTATGTGTTTTTCTTGCGTGTAATGCATGATGGCCTTGCGTGCAGCAAATAATCCTTTCGAGTCACAATAACCTGAAGCTGCGGATAGATTCCGGATCACATCCTGTAAAATTTCCTCAGGGGCTTCAAAACCAAATGAAGCGGGATTGCCGATATTGAGTTTGATGATGTGATGGCCTTCTTCTTCCATTTGTCTGGCTCGATCGAGAACAGGCCCACGAATATCGTAACAGACATTAGCGAGTTTGCTGGATTTAGTGATGGGTTGCATGATGGATATGAATAGCTACGATATAGAGTGAATAGAATACAGGGAGCACAATATTACCTGACCCCTATTTTTTTTCAAAAAAAGTAAAACAGAGAAAGCAGTCTAAGATTATTTTTTATAAATATTTGCTGCATAATCTGTTATGTAACACAATAAACTAAAAAGAAAATTCTTAGATATATTTTATATGTAAAAAGTGGGTTGTTTGTTGATGAATAGGCAGGAGGTTTTATATTGAAGTTGCATCTTTCAGCAAATGAAGGGTTGAATACCTTTTCAGGCTATGGAGAGGGTTATGTCACTATCAATCAAGTTCGCTATGAGCGCAATTTGATTGTACTGCCAGACCATATTATGGAGAACTGGCAAGTCGAGAGTGTAGCACAGTTGAATGCAGCACATTTTGATTGCTTACGCTCATTCCAGCCTGAAATCGTTTTACTCGGAACGGGTACGACACTGCGCTTTCCTGATTCTCAATTGATGAAAGCGATGATAGCTTCAGGAATCGGGTTGGAAGTGATGGATACCCAGGCAACCTGTCGAACCTACAATATCTTGTCGGCAGAAGGGCGACGCGTTGCAGCGGCTTTGATTATTTAGCAGACTTGTAGTTGAAGATTAAACGGTAGTTATAAACTAATACCTCAACTATAAGTTCTACTATGTCTGCACGCTCTACAGCCTCGATTGTTTTCTCGCGCATCCTTGCTAATTTTGACTATTGCTGCAGTGTGCTGTGCGCACTCGTCACGCAGTCGCGCATATTTACTGTATATGGCTTAAGGTGCTGCGTTTTAGCTTGATGCGGTCGTCAGAATCAGTTTTAGAAATCTCAAATTTGTATGACCCGACACGCTTTTTCAAGCATAGCTGGTCGAGAGGAAATAATCAGGGTTGTACGGTTTCGGATTAGAGTATCCAACGCATCGTTTACTGATGTGCAATGGGTATCGAATAGAGTGGCGCTTTCATCAATAATAACAATCGTCGGATTCTTAAGAAATGCGCGGGCAATGAGTATACATTGGCGCTGATGTTCTGTAAGAGCGATATTTTTATTGTCGATTTTGGTTTGTAGACCCTGTGGCATTTTTCGTGCGAAGGGTGTTACATGACAAACACGAGCAGTCTTCATGATATTGGCCTCTGTTTCGCAACGTGTTGTGCCATAGGCAATGTTGGCTGCGATAGTATCGTCGAGAAGTTCGGTATCAGGCGTTACCCACGCGATGTATGCACGCAGGTCAGTGAGTTTGAGGGTGGCGATATCGACGCCGTCAAGCAATATTCTTCCATTTATCGGATTGACGAAACGGGCAATGAGATCGATCAATACTCGTTCATGACCATTGCCAGGGCTTGCTAGTCCGATAATCTCGCCCTGGCGCAGGGTCAAAGTAAAGTCGAGTAATAAGGGGTGTTTTTGAAAGGGGAGATGCACGCTAACTTTTTCAAAGTGCAACTGACCACGTGCTTGTACAATTTCAATGTTGCCCGAGTCTGTTTCGTTTTGTTGCGCAAGCAGTGAATCGATATCGAGCATGATTCGAAATTTATTTTGCAAGGCTGTGTACATGCATAGCAATCGTTTTAGAGGAAGGATAAGCAGCAGTATCGCTGTGATCAAGGCGCACGCATCGCCGACTGTT
>CAYNXU010000037.1:0-10909 GCA_964401225.1 uncultured Nitrosomonas sp. | reverse complement strand
GGGGATGCATTGAGATGAGCGCTGATGCTGGCATAAGCGATTATTCAGACAATAACGTGAGTGAGGAAAAGGATGTGCCTTTACGTGAGGACATTCGGATGCTTGGGCGCATGTTGGGGGATACTTTACGAGAACAGGAAGGAGATGCGACGTTTGAGCTAGTTGAGACTATTCGTCAAACTGCAGTGCGCTTTCGTCGGGAGAAAGATCCCAAAGCGCGGCAGGAGCTTGACGCGATTTTAAATCGATTAAGCAATAAGGCGACTATTGCTGTGGTTCGTGCATTCAGTTATTTTTCACTGCTTTCGAATATTGCTGAAGATTTACATCACAACCGTCGTCGGCGTGCTCATTTGCGCCAAGGATCCTCGCCCCAGCCCGGCAGTGTTACGTTGGCGTTGGAACGGGTACTGGCAAGAGGTATAGATAGCACGACCTTGGGAAATTTTTTTTCCAAGGCTTTGGTATCGCCTGTGTTGACGGCTCACCCAACAGAAGTCCAGCGCAGGAGCATACTTGATTGTCAGTTCACTATCCAAACTTTATTACAGGAGCGCGATCGTATCCAACTTACACCTAACGAATTGCGCCACAATGAGGAAGCGTTGCGAGCAGCCATTCAGATTTTATGGCAAACACGCATGCTGCGGTCGGTTCGTCTTACCGTCAATGATGAAATTGAAAACGGCCTCATTTATTACAGTTATACCTTCCTTAGCCAGGTGCCTTATATTTATGCAAAGATCGAAGATCTGCTGGAGCGCCGCATGGGTAAGGATGCACCGCGTGTTGCCTCTTTTTTGCGCATTGGGAGTTGGATAGGAGGCGACCGCGATGGAAATCCGTTTGTGACACATCAGGTTATGTTGCATGCAGCGGAGCGTCATTCAGCATTAGTGCTAGATTTTTATATGCAAGAAGTCGATAAAATGGGGCGAACAATGAGTCTGGCTGAGCGTTTGATTAGCATCAGCGACGAACTTGAGCAACTGGCAGCAGCCTCGCCGGATATTCCCATGAGTCGTATTGATGAGCCCTATCGGCGAGTATTCCTCGGTATTTATGCACGTTTGGCGGCAACAAGTCAGCGACTTGGGCTTTCAGTGATGCAACGGCTGCAAGTTAATCCAACGGAGCCTTATGCAGATAGCGCAGAGTTTGTTCATGATCTTGATACGGTGATCAATTCCCTCAAGCAACATAAATCAGACTGGTTGGCCCGGGGGGCGTTGCGAAATTTACGCCGCGCTGCAGATGTATTTGGATTCCATCTTGCTCCGCTTGATATGAGGCAGCATAGCAAGGTGCATGAGCAGGTCGTCGAAGAATTATTTGTGCGAGGCACACACCGAGATAACTATCTCAAGCTAACAGCAGCCGAGCGCATAGAATGGCTGTTATCTGAAATCAAAAGCTTACGACCGCTACATTCGCCCTATTTGAGTTATTCCGAAGCAACACAAAGTGAGTTACGCATTTTACATATGGCAGCAGAAATTCAGCGTCGCTTTGGTCATGCTGCATTACCGAATTATATTATTTCCATGACAACGAGTGTCATTAATGTGCTCGAGGTCGTACTGCTCCTGAAGGAGGTTGGTCTACTTCAGGGTGGCGATAATCCACAGTTAGGTTTAAACGTCATTCCTTTATTCGAGACAATCCAAGATTTGCGTAGTTGCAGCATGATTATGGAAGAACTATTTTCATTGCCATACTATCGCAAGCTGCTGGATTCTCGTGGGAATGTGCAAGAAGTGATGCTCGGTTATTCCGATAGTAACAAGGATGGAGGTTTTCTTACTTCCAACTGGGAAATATACAAAGCTGAAATCGAGCTGACGAAGGTATTTGCCAAGCACAAAGTGGAGCTGCGACTGTTTCATGGTCGAGGCGGGACTGTTGGCCGGGGGGGAGGGCCTAGCTACCAGGGAATCATGGCGCAACCACCAAAAAGTGTTAATGGACAGATACGGCTGACCGAACAGGGAGAGGTTGTGGCCAGCAAATATACGGATCCTGAAATAGGGCGCCGCAATCTTGAAACACTAGTTGCTGCAACAATCGAGTCGACATTGCTGAGTCATGATGCCATCCAGGAGAATGCTCCGCGTTATTATCAAGTGATGGAAACGCTTTCATCCCATGCATTTGCCGTCTATCGAAATCTAGTATATGAAACCCCTGGTTTCAAGCAGTTTTTCCAGGAATCTACTCCCATTCGAGAGATTGCTGGGTTGCATATCGGTAGTAGACCGTCTTCTCGTAAGCCTTCTGATCGGATTGAGGATTTACGCGCTATACCGTGGGTATTCAGCTGGAGCCTCAATCGGACGATGATTCCCGGATGGTATGGTTTTGGTTCGGCGATTGAGGCATTTGTGCAGCAAGCTCAGCCGGATGTAGATCGATTGGCATTGCTGCAGGAAATGTATCGTAAGTGGCCATTTATGCAGGCATTGTTGTCGAATATGGATATGGTATTGGCAAAAACTGATATGGGGATTGCTTCACGTTATGCAGAGCTGGTTACTGATGATACATTGCGCGAACACGTTTTTGGTCTTATCCAGGCGGAATGGGAGCGTAGTATTAAATGGTTATTTGCTATAACAGGACATACCGAGTTGCTGCAAGAGAATCCCACATTGTCGCGCAGTATCCGTATTCGTTCACCCTATATCGATCCACTTAACCATTTGCAAATCGAGTTGCTACGTCGTTATCGTGCGGGTGATGACGTAGAGCAAGTACATCGCTCCATACATCTAACGATTAATGGTGTTGCGGCAGGACTTAGAAATAGTGGCTGAGATTGCGGTGTAAGCCGTAATAATTAAGGGATGAACAAGGAGGTAATTACTTGCTTATGTCGTTTGTTCATAGAGTTTTGGCATATATATATACGCTTCGCACCTCAAAATTTGGCATCTATACCTTCTCTCGCTGGGAGAAGGCTGGATGAGGGATGATAAAAACCAAATTTTGAGGTGTGATGAGTATATATTCCCTAACCAGAAGTTTATATTGAATTAAATGGAAGATGGATGCCGGAATCTGATCAAGGAAGAGTATACATATCCTGTAAGTAACCAATTCAAAAGGGTGAATTCATCATGCAATATCGTATTCCGCAAATTGATATTAACCCGGACGAGGATCAATACGCATCACCTTCTCCACATAGACCGCCTTGGTTGCGTTCGAAAAGGTTGAAGATTTTTATTATTGCATTTTCAGCATGTGCCGTGATTATGCTGAGTTATGTCTTTAGTCGTCCAGCGATTTATCTTAGCTATGCTACCTTGTTAACGGTGGCCAAGACAGCGATCGATCAGAGAAGTAGTGACGCGGATATTCAGCACGTTGCCATCCAGAAGCAGATACTTTTCGGAGCGGAGCTGTTGGCCGAAACAGCAAGGCGACTGCAATCGCATGATGAATCTAAAGGTAATGCCAATAATTTAACCGTTGCAGACATTCGCAATATTCTGGATGTAAGGTCTGTAGTCGATACCAATTTGGTAGAGATGGTTGCTGAGGGTTCTGACCCGGATATTTTGCCTGTGCTAATTAATACTTGGATAGAGGTTTATCTGGAAGCAAGAGCTGATGAAGTCGCCAGAACTATAGGTGCGACAGCTCAAATCCTTCAAGATGAGCTAACAGAATTATCCAAAAAAATTAATATAAAGCGCACTGAACTCGAGCATTTCAGAGAAAACAACCATATTATTTCCATGGGGCGTGAAGAAAATGAAGCATTGGCGCGTTTAAAAGGCTTGAATGATTCATTGAATAAGGCAAGTGAAGAAGAGGTCAAGGCAAAAGCAAGACTTGACTCGATCAAGCAAGCAATTACGCGTGGCCAGGCTGTCGTTCCCAGGGAAGACTCTCAAACGCTTAGCCAGCTTGAAAGACGTGCTCAGGAGCTACGAGAGGAATTGGAGGAGCTAGAAAGACATTTTACGCGTGAGTACATGGCATTGACGCCTTCTCTGAAAGTCATTCCGGAGAAGCTGGCTAATTTGCAAGCAGAAATAGATCGTATGCGTAAAACTGGCCAGGCTATTGTCGTTTCCGAAGCAGAACAAGATTATGTGGCGGCTAGACAAGCCACACAAGTTGTTCGTGAACAACTTGATGAGCATAGACGAAAAGCCGCTGAGTTTACGGCCAGATTTGCTGAACATGAAGCACTAAAGGGTGATCTCGAGGGAATGGAGCAGCTTTTTCGTGAAACTCAGGAGCGATTGCTACAAATTGAAGCCAGGTATACTGGCAAGTATCCACAGGTCGATGTGGTTGAATGGGCTTTTTTTCCACATTATCCTATCAGGCCAAACTATCTCAGAGATGCGCTTATTGCCATTATAGGTGCAGTGTTATTTGGCCTTTTTTGTGTGTGGATAGTTGAGTTCTTGACCCGTAAAGAACGGGCAAAGCTTGCAATCAATTTGTCGGGTATTCATGTTTACAGTAATGAAAACCCTTCGCGGGAAGTGATTAATCAATTGCAGTTTTCACAAGAGGCCTTGGGTCAATCGCCTCAATATGCACTCAGGCAGCCGTTAATAAAGGAAATTTCTGCTGGGCAAATTAATGCGCTTGTTAAGGCTGCGAACAAAAAAGAGCAGCAGTTGTTAGCTTTGTTGTTGAGTGGATTGGCTTTAGAAGAAATTGCGGCATTACAAGCTGGAAATATCGACTTTGAGCATGATGAATTAGTTATTGCAGGCGCTTCTCCCAGGAGAGTCCCATTAAATCCACTGTTAAAAATGCACTTACATGAAAGCGGCTTTTGCCTCGTGAATCCTTCTGGGGAGACACTATCGCCAGCTGATCTGGTGGCACTATTGACTTGCACGATTGTCGACGCAGGTCTGCCTGTGACAGAGGACATCTCGGTCGCCTCGCTTCGACATACTTATATTGCATATCTGGTCAGACAAGGGCTACGTCTTGCAGAACTCGAGAAAATTGTGGGCTATATTGCGCCTTCTGAGCTCTCGACTTACAGTATATATGCACCAATTGGATCCAAACGAGGGATCCACGAGGTTAACTTACTTTATCCCTTACCAATGCCAAATCAATCATAATGAGTAGATTAGTCGTTACGCAGTAACGTATCGATAAGCTTGCTTTCAATCGCTTGATATTGCGGGTTTTGATTTCTGAGGGAGGAGGATTTTTGCCATGTGGGATTTTGTTGAAGCGTGCTGATCATTTCAGACCAGTTATCGGGTAATTTTTCTGTAGTCGAGGTTGTAGCCATATCGATCTGGTCTACATGATAGGCAGCATGTCCACGATGCATCAGTTTAGCCAGCAGTTGCTGCTGACGAAGATATAGTATTTGCAACGTGTTTCCATCTGCACACAACCATTGGGTACCTTGAATTTTTGCTTTGATTTCCTTGCCGTAACGTTTGAATGTTGACCAGCTGGTACCAGCGATTGCGCCCAAAGCGCTGGCTGCACCCAGACTTAATCCACCCACCATCAAATCGATTCCTGCCCCTGCCGCAGCACCTTTGAGTGCGGCACTTCCCACGTCAAGGCCATAGGCCTTGAGTACGCCTGGCGCGAATATATCAAGTTGCCATTGGCCGTTATTTACAGGAATTTTTTGCAGAGCTACGTCTTTTTCTGAGAAATTAAAAATGGCGAGTAAGTCCCGCAAGCAACTTTGCTCAGCTTTTCTTACGAAATCTTTCAGTTTTTGAGCAGCGGCCAAATTTGCAGTGTTATCACTTTGGTTACGCTTGCTCTCACGATGGCAAGCCACGGCTACAATCAGATCGGTAATACGCTTGGCTGCAGAGAAACAAAGTTGATCCCATATTTTAGCTCGATGCTGGATAAGCTTTTGTAATCTGTCATAGTGTAATTCCACCAGACTTTGTATTTTTTGGTACAACCGCTTTTCGGCTTCAAAGGAAAAAGCGACCGTATCAAATTCTAGTGAGGCATGAATATTGAATGTGGCCAACTTTTTTCGCCAAGTACCGAGTTCTTCGGTGTGTCCAGCAATAAAATTGAAAACTGGGATAATGGGTTTCATTGCTTTGCTGAGGATTTCGATCTCAATCAGATACTTTTCCAGTATGGGTTCTCGCACATCAATAATGTACAGCAATACATCACTACGAAGTACTTGCCGGATTACCTTGGCTTCTTGCTCTAATGGATCATCAATAGCAGTGGTCGAGATGAATTTTTCTAATATTTCTGGCGATGAAAGCGTTTTATACTGAGCGCTGACTGATTTAAGTTGCTTTAATAAGGCATGAGAATCTTCGATACCTGGAGTGTCGTGCAAGTTAAGTATGGCTTCGTTGCCAGCAAAAATAGTTGCACGTTCAACATGACGAGTCGTTCCTGCGGCATCTTCGATTTCACCAAATTGAGTACTTCGCAGCATAGTGCGAATCAGTGAGGTCTTGCCTGTATTGGTGTGACCTACGACCGCTACATTGAGTAATGAATGGCTATTCTGGGATGCCTTGTCTGTTACTTTCATGGCTACTGAATGATGACGTGTTCAGCAGAAATAGCACATGCTTCAGCTGTGCGAAACCAAGCGAGCTTGCGTGTGTCAGCAACGGGAATGGCCGCTCTGCTGCGAAGTAAAATCAACCAGGTTTCCCCGGAGGCATGGGTGGTCAGATCTCTGATAGTACGCTGTACGCCTCTATCAGGTAATCGGTGAGCAGCCACACCAATCAGTAATGGACCACCGAATTTTTTAATCGTTTTGGCTGCTTCTGAAAAGGATGTTAGATCAATGACATTTTTACTACAGCGCATGCCCTCTGGCCAGATGATGTGATCATCGAGCTCAATTCCGATAGCCAGCGCATCCAGTGGAACGCCCTGATTGGTGTACCGAGGAGCAGAAATCGTTTTTGTTGCATTGATCCGGGGATCCGCATCAATGACGCTAGACTCAAATTCATGCGCCATTAAGCGTTGCCGCAAAGTAACATAGTAGGGCAAATAAAGATCTAGTTTGAAATGACTTTCAGCGATTTTTTGCATCAGCATAGAAATCAGGAGCAATATTAGACGAGGCAGGATGCCATAAAGTAATAATGCCCCTAACAAAAATTTTGCCCATGCACTTCGTGTTTCAGCATCTTGTGTTACTGCGCCGACCCTGCTTGCTGCAATCTGGTAACTATCAGGTGGGATCAGTCCAAAAAACTCCATGGGTTTGCTCAACCATAAGGTCAGCTCAGGGAGACTGCCTTCCGGCAGCAAAGTAGTTCCCCAGATAAAATCATATTGCTTTGCCATCATAAGCAGTATCAGTAAGATTAGGCCAGTCGTTAGATAAGTCAGCCAGAATTGATGAGTGAGTACGCTAATCCGCCATTTGCCAATCGCACCGGTTAAGCAAGTTTCCCACCATCCGCGGGCTGCAAGTGAAGCAATAGAATCACTTTCCTTTTCTTTATAACGGTAAGGAAACCAGCAGGCCAATTGAGCGACTACCCCTGCGCTCAATCCCTGCAAATGGAGCGAAATGCCAACAATCCATAGTATGATAGAAATCAAATTGAAGCCGAGTAGAACAGCTAATAACCAATATATGTTTAGTGTCGCGGATTCACCTACTGCATTTGCTGCGGCCAATGCTCCCAGGATCGCGGCTATAATCAGGCTTATGCGGCTAGCACGTATAAATAGGTTTTGGGGGTGTTGTAATACGCTGATCAGCGCATTATCTTGAATAAGTCGCCGGGCGCGGGCGGTAAGTCGCTTTAGAAAAACCACATAATTGAAATCAGTGGCAGCATAGGTTTCCATATTGGCAATGCTTGCATATGACAGCGCCTCTGCTTTGCTTGTTTCAATATGGCGTAATTGCTCTAAACGCACTAAATCAGAGAACGTATTATTTTTTAATGTCATAGCAGTTGATTTTGAAGGATGTGGATTCAAGAAACGAATGGCTGCCGACAAGAATGGGTTTCAAGAAAAAGAGCGTACTTGCTCCATTACACAATAGCATTTATCAGTACAATTTGAAGAAAGGAATTAATGGAAAAAGTTACAATGAGCAGTAAACGATTGATTATCGCTAGAAGGCTATTGCCATGAAGCCCGTTGCAATTATCAGATTTTTTCCTATCGAAGGACCAGGTTATTTTGCCACATTTCTCGACAACAATCATATTCCTTGGCGGCTAATCAGCATCGATGAAAGTGAGTGTCCTCCTGACAGCATAGAACCATTCAGTGGTTTGGTTTTGATGGGAGGCCCCATGAGCGTTAACGATAATTTGCCCTGGCTCGAAACTGTGCTTACTTTGATTAAACAAGCGGTGGCTTACGATGTGCCCGTATTAGGGCATTGCTTGGGTGGGCAGCTCATGTCGAAAGCATTAGGGGGAAGCGTTGAGACTAGTCCCATTAAAGAATTGGGCTGGGGAAAGGTCACTGTGGCAGATAACCCTGTTGCCCATGAGTGGCTAGGGGATTTAAAGGAATTCGAGTCATTTCATTGGCATGGGGAAACATTTTCTTTACCTGCTGGGGCAACTTTGTTACTTTCCAGTGCGTATTGTAAAAACCAAGCGTTTGCCTTGGGGATTCATCTGGGGATGCAATGCCATGTGGAAATGACTGAAGACATGGTGCGTAAGTGGAGTGAAGTGAATGCTGACGAAATTGCACGGAACCTGACGAGTCCCGCGGTTCAATCGGCAGCTGCGATGCAAGCAAATCTAGCATCTCGCGTGTCATTACTGAATGTTATTGCCAGTCGATTATATGGTAAATGGATCAGCGCGTTGAAACTGTGAGGATCGGTTACATAAAACTGTTTAAGCATCGCTTGGCGCCAAGATAACCCCGCCTAAAGGGGGGAGTGTGATGATGATCGAGTCTGCAAATTCTAGCCAGGGCTCCCCTGTCGTGTTGAGCCACCCACTATTGCCTATATTGCTGCCGCCATAGTAAACCGAGTCACTATTAAATAGCTCATGATAGGAACCCCCGAAGGGAACACCGATGCGATAGGCCATGCGCGGTATGGGTGTAAAATTCAAAACAATTACTCTAAACGAACCATCTTTTGCGCGACGCAGATAGCTGATTACAGATTGATCTGCATCGTGACAATCGATCCAGTTAAATCCTTCCGTGAAAAAATCAAGCTGATGCAATGCGGGCGTATTCATGTAAATATGATTCAGGTCACGCAATGCCAGCTGTATGCCACGATGAGACTCGTCTGCTAGCAAAGACCAATCAAGCTCCTTGCTAACTTGCCATTCATGTTCTTGGGCAAATTCGTTGCCCATAAAATTGAGCTTTTTACCAGGACAGGTCATCTGGTATGTAAATAACAAACGTAAGTTAGCAAATTTTTGCCAAGTATCCCCCGGCATTTTCGCCAGTAATGAACCTTTTCCATGCACGACTTCATCATGCGAGAGAGGGAGTACAAAATTTTCAGTATAGGCGTAGAGCTGGTTAAAAGTGAGTTGGTTGTGGTGGTAGCGTCGGTATATTGGATCCTGCTTCATATAGGAGAGCGTATCATTCATCCATCCCATATTCCATTTCATGGAAAATCCCAATCCACCCACATAGGTTGGGCGTGACACTGCTGGCCAGGCTGTAGACTCCTCAGCCAGAGTTAATGCGCCGGGAAACTCTTCATGAGCCATGATATTTAGCTCGCGCAGGAAATCGATCGCATCAAGATTTTCCCGGCCTCCAAATTTATTAGGCAGCCATTCTCCCGATTTACGCGAGTAATCGAGATAGATCATCGAAGCTACCGCATCAACGCGTAATCCATCAAGATGGAATATGTTTAGCCAATAGTGTGCGCTTGATAGTAAAAATGATTTTACTTCATTGCGTCCGTAATTAAAGATAAATGTCCCCCAATCTTGATGAAACCCTAAGCGAGGGTCTTCATGTTCATATAGGGCAGTACCGTCAAAACGGGCTAAGGAAAAGGCATCCTGAGGAAAATGTGCTGGCACCCAATCCAGGATGACACCGATGTTTGCTTGATGGCAAGCATTTACAAAGAACTTGAAATCTTCTGGTAAGCCAAAGCGACTGGTAACCGCAAAATAACCTGTGGTTTGATACCCCCAAGATTCATCAAGGGGATGTTCTGATATGGGGAGTAGCTCAATATGAGTATAACCCATTTCTAACAGATAGGGGATGAGATGCTGAGCGAGCTCACGATAGGTATAAAAACGACCATCTGGATGACGCTTCCAAGAACCTGCATGAACTTCATAGATATTCAAAGGAGCATGCAACCAATTCCACCCGGCACGCTTTTGCATCCAGTCAGCATCTTGCCAAACGAAATGATTACCTACTGGCGTATAGGCGGCATTGCCGGGGCGTAACTCACAATAGTTCGCATAAGGATCTGTTTTTAGGAAAATATCACCAGTATTTCGGTTCCGTATCTCATATTTATAAAGCATATTACTTGGTAAGCTCGGAATGAATAGTTCCCATACACCGCTATCATGGTGAACAGCCATCGGATGCACTCGTCCATCCCAGCGATTGAAATCACCCACGAGGCTCACGCGTTCAGCGTTGGGTGCCCAGACTGCAAAGCGAACACCGGTGATTCCATTGACAGTCACTAAATGTGCACCCAATGTCTTATACGCTTGGCGTAGATTACCTTCATTGAATAAATACAAATCATGATCAGAAATTTGTAAAGGAAAGGCATAGGGATCATATAATTCACGCGTGGTGGTGACTCCCATCGCAGTGTTTTCCTCTATGCGCAGCAAATAGGGCTGAGTGAGCTGCCCTTTTCCATGCCACTCAAAGATTCCTCCCTCGTGGGTGAGGGTCATTAACTCAAAACCGCTCGATGTTTGAATCCAAACGTTAGTCGCATAGG
>CAYNXU010000036.1:7838-11029 GCA_964401225.1 uncultured Nitrosomonas sp. | reverse complement strand
TTTTTGTTCTCGCCTCGTCTTGTTTAAAACTCTGAATTTTTAGAGATGCCCTTAAGTTAATCATGAATACTAGTTGATTAATATTACAGAAATGTGACAATTCATTGCCCATTAACGACATAGTCAGTTTATCAGCAAAAAAACCTTTAGATCTTTATCATCTGAAAGATAAAGCTATTTAGCCATAGCTGCTTGCTGCACCCTATCAGCAATCTGCTCCGCCCAATGATCAACCTTCTGCTTCACCTTACCTTCCACCATCACTCTAATCACCGGTTCAGTTCCCGATGCACGAAGCAAAATCCGTCCATCATTTCCAAGATCAGATTCAGCGTCCTCTATAGATGCCTTAACCCCAACATCATTACAGACATCACAATTTTTAGGAATGCTCACATTGATCAACCGCTGGGGATAAAGCGCAATATTCTTCGTATACTCTGCCAGCGACATGGATGTATCACGTAATGCATACAATACTTGTAGTGCTGAGATGATCCCATCCCCGGTAGTATGTTTATCGAGACACACGATATGCCCAGAACTTTCTCCACCTAGCTGCCAGTTATTTTTTGTGAGTAATTCAAGTACATAGCGATCGCCGACCTTAGCTCTTAGAAATGGAATATCAAGTTCCTCAAATGCTTTTTCCATAGCAAGATTCGTCATGAATGTACCCACTACACCGCCTTCCAAATGATTATTTTGCTGGCGGTGTTTCGCAATAATATAAAGCAAAATATCACCATCATAGATAACCCCTTCGTTATCGACCATTAAGACACGATCGCCATCACCGTCAAGCGCGATTCCCAGATCTGCTTTATGCTGCTTAACTGCATTCTGGAGTGTTGCAACATGGGTTGCACCACATTCATAATTGATATTAAAGCCATCTGGTTCTGCACCAATAGTAATGACATCCGCACCCAACTCAAGCATTACGTGCCCAGCAATGTGATAGGCCGCTCCATGTGCGCAATCTACTACGATGCGTAAGCCTCTAAGATCAAGACGATAGGGAAAGGAACTTTTGCAAAACTCGATATAACGCCCTGCTGCATCTTTTAGGCGCTGCACTTTGCCAAGTTTCGCAGAAGGCATTGTTTGAATAGGACTATCTAACCCTGCCTCAATACTTAATTCCATATCATCAGGTAGTTTAGTGCCTTCTGATGAAAAAAACTTTACGCCATTATCTTCAAATAAGTTATGTGAGGCTGAAATGACGATTCCAGCCTGTAAGCGAAGAGCCCGGGTCAGATAAGCAACTGCTGAAGTAGGTAATGGCCCAGACAATAATACATCGACGCCAGCAGCCGAGAAGCCTGCTTCTAAAGCAGATTCCAACATATAACCTGATACGCGTGTATCTTTACCTATCAGAACTGTTGGCCGTTCTCCCTTAGATAGATGCCAATCGGAAGCAGCAAGCACTTTTCCGGCTGAATAGCCGAGATGCATAATAAACTCAGGCGTAATAGGAGATTCACCTACCC
Organism: uncultured Nitrosomonas sp.; assembly: GCA_964401225.1. Taxonomy (GTDB): domain Bacteria; phylum Pseudomonadota; class Gammaproteobacteria; order Burkholderiales; family Nitrosomonadaceae; genus Nitrosomonas. Next base: position 9,530 of record CAYNXU010000036.1, on the reverse strand, counting down.
GCCCACGTATACCATCAGTTCCAAAGTATTTTTTGTTCATTTGATGAAATAAATCCCAAGTCAGAATCCAATCATTATAAATATTCTACGCTGGTCAGCGCATCATGGAATTATGGACCTGAATGGCATCTTTTGTTGCTTTAACATCATGCACACGCAGAATTCTGGCGCCTTTAATGACTGCAAGCAAGGCAGCCGCTACGCTAGCATAGGTCCGATTATTCACATCATTGCCCGTTATTGCTCCCAGCATAGATTTTCGTGAGAATCCTACCAAAACAGGCACATTCATTTCCGTGAACTGCTCAAGATTTCGGAATAATTCAAGATTATGTTCAAGCGTTTTACCGAAACCAAAACCAGGGTCAATGATTATGCGATCATATTCGATACCACCCGACTTTGCGAGAATCATGCGTTGCAGTAGGAAATCTTTGACTTCCGAAACCACATCAACATATTGAGGATTATCCTGCATGCTTCCAGGTTTTCCTTTCATGTGCATTAAACAAACCATTACCCTGCTTCTTGCAACGACTTCTATGGCACCTGGTGCCTGTAATGCATTGACATCATTGATTATGGAAGCACCTGCATTTATCGCTGCCTGCATAACCTCCGGTTTAGAGGTATCTACAGATATTAGAATATCTTTTTGGGACAAACTTTCTACAACAGGTATTACACGACTTAACTCTTCCTCAAGAGTGACCGCTGAACTCCCGGGGCGCGTAGACTCGCCGCCAATATCTAATATATCGGCTCCTTCTTGAATCAAGCATTCAGCATGTGCAATTGCCGTCTCGGTTGTGGCATAGCGACCGGAATCAGAAAAAGAATCAGGTGTCACATTAACGATCCCCATGATATAGGGACCATCAGTCAGCTTTATTTGTCGCGATTTGCTCACGATGAGAAAAGAATAATCACGTATTTAAGAAAATACCACACGAGCCGCAATCTTGATAAAAAATATGGCCTGCGTACAGATTAATACGCAGACCATTTAATAGAGTTAACCTTTGTTGGTTATACTTCTGCTTCTTGTGTGGGTGTTTCAGTTGTAATAGGCTCAGAAGGCCGTTTATCTTCTTTAGCCGGGGCAGAAGACTGAGGTGGTTGCGGCGGACGTGGCGGTCGCCCCTCCATAATGTCTTTAATCTGCTCGCTATCGATAGTTTCCCACTCAAGAAGCGCCTTGGTCATGGCTTCAATTTTATCCTTGTTTTCCTCGATAAGTTTACGTGCCAGGGCGTACTGCTCATCGATGATACGGCGAATTTCCATATCAACTTTTTGCATAGTCGCCTCACTTACATTCTTATGCGTCGTTACCGAGCGCCCAAGGAATACTTCATTTTCATTCTCACCATAAACCATCGGTCCCAGTGCATCTGACATACCCCACTGTGTCACCATCTTTCTGGCAGTATCAGTAGCACGCTCGAAATCATTGGAAGCGCCAGTAGTCATTTGATTCATGAATATTTCTTCTGCAATACGTCCTCCAAACATTACTGCCAGTGTTTGCAGAATCTGTTCTCGATCCATACTATATCTATCTTCTGCCGGCAACTGCATCGTCACACCCAATGCTCTTCCACGCGGAATGATTGAAACCTTATGTACTGGATCAGTTTTCGGCAAAAGATAAGCTACGACAGCATGCCCTGATTCATGGTAAGCCGTATT
>CAYNXU010000036.1:5629-7738 GCA_964401225.1 uncultured Nitrosomonas sp. | reverse complement strand
CCGCGAATGTCAGGAAGCGGAACCGTAACTTGCCTATCAAAACGGCCTGGACGCAATAAAGCAGGATCCAGTACGTCAGGACGATTAGTTGCTGCAATCACAATTACACCCATATTGCCTTCGAAACCATCCATCTCAACCAACAATTGGTTCAGTGTTTGCTCACGCTCATCATTTCCGCCACCTAAACCAGCACCACGCTGGCGACCTACCGCATCGATCTCATCAATAAAGATAATGCATGGCGCATGTTTCTTAGCCTGTTCAAACATGTCCCTAACCCTAGATGCGCCTACGCCCACGAACATCTCGACGAAATCAGAACCTGAAATACTGAAAAAAGGCACTTTGGCTTCTCCAGCAATGGCACGCGCCAGTAATGTTTTTCCTGTTCCTGGATTCCCCACCATTAACACACCTCTTGGGATGCGTCCACCCAGTCTCTGAAATTTTGTAGGATCTCTTAGAAACTCGACTAACTCCGCAACTTCTTCTTTTGCCTCTTCGCAACCGGCGACATCCGCAAATGTTACGTGATTACTATTTTTGTCAAGCATCCGGGCTTTACTTTTACCAAATGAAAAGGCTCCACCACTTCGCCCACCGCCTTGCATTTGACGCATGAAGAAAATCCACACTGCGATCAGCAGCAACATAGGAAACCAGGAAACGAATATGCTCATCAGCAAAGAAGGCTCTTCTTCTGGTCTAGCTTCGACAATAACACCTGCTCTGAGCAAGTCACTGACTAACCAAGGATCTGACGGCGAATAGGTAATAAATTGTCGACCATCGGATTTTGTGCCTCTAAGGGTGCGTCCATCAATAACAACTTTCGCAATCCTACCTTGATTCATTTCATTGATGAACTGAGAGTATTCCATTGGCACTTGTGGTGACTGACGCACTGTGAATTGGTTGAAAAGTGTCATAAGCACCAACGCAATCACCAGCCAAATAGCCATATTTTTAATTAAATTATTCATGATCGCTCCTTAGTTTGCACCTTAATGTACCTAATGTACCAGAAGGTCGAGTTTTTCATTCTAATCCTGTTTAGTAATATTTGTGACAAAACCGGTTATTTGGAAGTATCTGGTTAAGACAAAACTTAACATCTGCCATCATTTAATTAGCAAAATGCTTATTCAGTCTAACAGATTTTCCCTAACCCCAATATATATAGTTCGCAACTCCGGTCACGCGATGCTTTAGGTTTACGAATGACTATTTTTTCAAAACTTTCTCGCATTTCCTTAAGATATTGATCGAAATTACTTCCTTGAAAAAATTTGACAAGGAAATTTCCTCCAGGGTTCAATTGTTCCCTGGAAAACATCAGTGCCAGTTCCGCAAGATAGGTACTACGCGCATGATCGCTAACACCAATCCCAGCTATATTTGGTGACATATCTGAAATTATCAGATCTATCGGACATTTTCCAAGACAACTTTTAAGTTTCTCCAGAATCGCTTCTTCGCTAAAATCCCCATGAATGAAGGTAACCCCCGGCAATGGAGACATCTCAAGCAAGTCTAATGCAAATACTTTTCCATGCTTTCCTATTTTTTCAACTACAACTTGTGACCAGCCACCAGGAGCAGCGCCTAAGTCAACAACAGTCATGCCGGGCCGGAGGAGGTGATCACGCTCAGCAATCTCTAATAATTTATAAGCTGCTCGTGACCGATAGCCTTCTTTCCTCGCCTGTTTGACATAAAAATCATTCACATGCTCTGCCATCCATGCTTTGCTAGTTTTAGCAGGTTTCATCAAATAGATAGTAAAATAGAATTTTAAGAAAAGTTTATTAAGTGTATGCTAAAACTCAATGCTTCCCAACGCCAGTCACTCCTTGCACAAGCTCATCACATCAATCCAGTCGTGATCATCGGTAAAGATGGGCTATCTGCAGGCGTAATAAACGAACTCGACAGAGGACTGTTAAGCCACGAACTCATTAAAATTAAGATATTACATGGGGACAGAAAACAAAGAACTTTATTACTCGAAGAAATTTGTCAGCAACTTAACGCCCTTACCATCAATCATATTGGTAGAATTCTAACGATTTATCGCCCAGGAGCGGAAGAGAAGGAATGTACTGC
>CAYNXU010000036.1:2633-5529 GCA_964401225.1 uncultured Nitrosomonas sp. | reverse complement strand
CCCTCAATAAATCCTTGCTTCTCCTTTGCAGCCTCATATTCAGCATTTTCAGAAAGATCGCCATGAGCACGCGCTTCTGCGATAGCAGCAATAACAGCAGGACGCTGCACAGTTTTCATTTCATGTAATTCTGCACGCAGCTTTTCTGCACCTACTACGGTTAATGGAACTGGACTCATAACATTTTTCCACCTTTCATTATATGTTCTGTATTACCTATTTGAATATTAATCATTTTTCAATATGCATGAAGTTTCTGTAAGTTATATGCTCGTAACTCACGCATATTAGCTATCCCCATATACGCCATACGAGCTCCCGCCATGGTCGTATAATAAGTCACTCTCGCTTGTATCGCTGCATGCCGGATCGAATATGAATCTTGAATCGCGCTGCGTTTATTGGTGACCGTATTAATAATTAAACAAATTTCTCCATTTTTAATCATATCAACGATATGAGGGCGGCCCTCAGCAACCTTATTTATTTTATTAACAACTAGACCAGCCTGAGCCATCGCCTCTGCAGTACCCTGGGTAGCATAAATAGTAAAGCCTAGCTTAGCAAATTTTTGCGCAATGCTGACTGCCTCTGGCTTGTCGCTCCGACGCACACTAATAAAAATTTTGCCTGCTGTGGGTAACCGAACACCAGTAGCAAGTTGCGATTTAACAAATGCTTCTGCAAAAGTAGAACCCACTCCCATGACCTCGCCTGTAGACTTCATTTCAGGCCCCAATATAGTATCTACCCCGGAAAGTTTAGCAAAGGGGAAAACCGCTTCTTTCACTGAATAAAAGGATGGCTGAATTTCTTTTATCATGCCTTGTTCAATTAATTTCTTATCGGTCATACAGCGCGCGGCAATTTTTGCCAGTTGCAGCCCCGTTGCCTTAGAAACAAAAGGTACGGTACGGGATGCTCTTGGATTGACTTCTAATACATATACAGTATCGTTCTGAATAGCAAACTGCACATTCATTAATCCCTTTACATTGAGTGCGCGCGCCATCATCTCCGTTTGCCGACGCAATTCGTCTTGCATGACAGAAGAAAGATTAAAGGGAGGCAACGAACAGGCCGAATCCCCAGAATGAACACCTGCCTGCTCAATATGTTCCATTATTCCACCAATTAAAACCGTTTCCCCATCAAATATTGCATCGACATCCACCTCGGTTGCATTGTTGAGAAAATGATCTAGCAAAACCGGCGAATCATTAGATACTTTGACAGCCTCACGCATGTACCGCTCAAGATCTTTTTGCTCATGAACAATTTCCATGGCACGACCACCTAACACATAGCTAGGGCGAACAACTAGAGGATAACCAATTTCGTTGGCCGCTATCAATGCGGCCTCTGAACTACGCACCGTACGGTTGGGTGGCTGCTTTAACCCTAACTGGCGAAGCATCTCCTGAAAACGCTCACGATCTTCAGCACAATCAATCATATCTGGACTGGTACCAATAATGGGAACACCGTTAGCTTCAAGTTCACGCGCGAGCTTTAGGGGTGTTTGACCACCATACTGCACAATAACCCCCATCGGTTGCTCAAGCGCAACAATTTCAAGCACATCTTCTAACGTAAGCGGTTCAAAATAAAGCCGATCAGATACATCATAATCAGTTGATACCGTTTCTGGATTGCAATTAATCATAATTGCTTCATAGCCATCCTCACGCAAGGCAAGTGACGCATGAACACAGCAATAATCAAATTCAATGCCTTGGCCAATCCGATTCGGCCCTCCTCCTAGCACAATAATTTTCTTCCTATCACTCGGACATGCTTCACATTCCTCTTCATACGTGGAATATAGATAAGTCGTAGAGGTCGCAAATTCTGCGGCACAACTATCTACATGCTTGTAAACTGGGCGTAAATTTTCTTGATACCGACGTGCGCGCACTGCTGTCTCACTTGTATTAAGTAATTTAGCTAATCTGCGATCAGAAAATCCCGACCGTTTTAATTTACGCAATGCGTTCAAATCAAGTGAATCAAGCGTCTTACCTACAAGCGCTTGTTCTTGTTTTACCAAATCTTCAATTTGCGACAAAAACCAAGGATCAATATGGGTAAGGTTATGAATCTCATCAAATGAAATATTGCAACGAAATGCATCAGCGATATACCAGATACGCTCCGAACCAGGATGGCCTAATTCAGTTTCAATGGCTTCGATATCGGTGGTCTTTTCATCTAAGCCATCCACTCCAGTTTCCAATCCCCGCAAGGCTTTGTGCAGTGACTCTTGGAAAGTACGGCCAATAGCCATGACCTCCCCCACGGACTTCATCTGAGTGGTCAGCCGATCATTAGCTTGAGGAAATTTTTCAAATGCAAATCGAGGAACTTTGGTCACCACATAATCAATAGTTGGCTCAAATGAAGCTGGCGTTACCCCTCCTGTAATATCGTTACCCAACTCATTAAGCGTATACCCTGCTGCTAGCTTAGCCGCAACCTTAGCGATTGGGAATCCTGTAGCTTTGGATGCCAATGCTGAAGATCGCGATACACGCGGATTCATTTCAATAACTAACATTCGACCATCTTGCGGATTGATGGCAAATTGCACATTGGATCCGCCCGTCTCTACACCTATCTCACGCAGCACTGCAATAGATGCGTCACGCATAAGCTGATATTCTTTGTCGGTTAACGTCTGTGCTGGAGCAACCGTAATTGAATCACCAGTATGAATACCCATTGGATCAAAATTCTCGATGGAACATATAATGATGCAATTGTCTTGTTTATCACGCACGACCTCCATTTCAAATTCTTTCCAACCAATGACTGATTCTTCGATAAGCAATTCATTAGTTGGAGATACATCCAACCCACGCTCGCAAATCTCGATAAATTCTTCGCGATTATAGGC
>CAYNXU010000036.1:0-2533 GCA_964401225.1 uncultured Nitrosomonas sp. | reverse complement strand
TCAGTACGTTTAGGCATATTCCTCTAACCAGGCAATCTAAATAATCTCGGCATTTACAGGCCACTATGATTCAATTTGTTTCTTTACGTTGTTTCATTTGATTGACAAAACGATCAAAAAGATAATCTGCATCGTGTGGACCAGGACTCGACTCAGGATGCCCCTGAAAACTGAAAGCAGGACTACCAGTGAGTTCAAAGCCCTGAAGACTATTATCAAACAACGACAGATGGGTAATACGAGTTGATGATGGCAGCGTATCAATATCTACAGCAAATCCATGGTTCTGACTGGTGATCATTACTCTACCGCTATCCAGATCCTGCACAGGATGATTTGCACCGTGATGACCAAATTTCATTTTGATTGTTTTAGCGCCACTCGCAAGCGCGAGTATTTGATGACCCAAGCAAATACCAAAAAGCGGAATCTTTTCTTCCAGAAATCTCCGGGTAGTATTAATTGCATATTCACAAGGCTCAGGATCACCAGGTCCATTGGACAAGAATACGCCGTCAGGTTGGGATGCCAGAATTTCACTTGCAGGTGTTTGCGCAGGATAAACTGTCACTTTACAATGTCGCTGTGTAAGTTTTCTCAATATGGTGCGTTTGATCCCAAAGTCCAGAGCAGCAACATGAAAATGCTTTATCTGCTGCAGCTGATAACCATCCCCTAACTTCCATTCGCCTTCATTCCATTCATACGCTTGATTGCAACTCACAACTTTGGCAAGGTCCATGCCGCTCAAACCTGGAAATGCTCTTGCCTCCTGCAATGCTCTGGATTCATCGATCTCTCCAGCCATGATGCAGCCTGCTTGCGCTCCTTTTTCCCTTATGATTCGAGTGAGTTTACGAGTATCAATCTCAGCGATGGCAACGACGTTCTGACTCTTGAGAAAGGTTGAGAGTGACTCAGTTCTTCGCCAATTACTTGCAAGAAAGGGCAAATCACGTATAACCAGACCTGCAGCGTAAACTTTATCTCTGTTCGAGGACTCGAAATCTTCCGGGTTAGTTCCCGTGTTACCAATATGAGGATACGTAAGTGTGATGATTTGACGACAATATGAAGGATCGGTAAGAATTTCTTGATAACCTGTCATAGCGGTATTAAAAGCAACTTCACCTGTTGTTGTCCCTTCAACACCGACAGAAACGCCATGAAAAACAGTACCATCTTCCAAAACGAGGATGGCATGCGGATGTTGTGACACAAAAGGCTCCTTGTGAATCTGACCAGACACAAAAAAACGTGGACGCACATTGCCCACGCTCAAATTTTCCATTGATTATACGTGAGAAAACGTGAATTTTCTATGAGCAGCCATCATACCACCACACTAAAAATAAAAAATTATGGCAATATCAACATAAAGAAAACGTTTTTCATTATCATCTAACAGAGAGATGTTACTTGGATCATGTGATGTACCCACAATGACATCTTCTTTAAGATCATGCAAGCATGAAAAATAACGTCCTTCAGGGAAGATTGAATGGCAAAAATTGGCTTTATCGGCTTAGGTATTATGGGAAAACCCATGGCAGAGCATCTTATGCACGGTGGGCACCAAATGTTCCTGCACTCTCGCAGCGGCGTGCCTGAGGAACTTATTGCGCAAGGTGGCAAAGCTTGTTATTCACCCAATGAAATCACGCAGTATGCAGATATTATTTTTCTGATGTTACCTAATGCCCCTGATGTTGACGAAGTTTTATTTGGTCAAAATGGCATCACCGATGGCCTAGATAAAAATACCACAAAAAAGATTATTGTGGATATGAGCACAATTTCTCCTATTGAAACCATAACGTTTGCCAACAGAATGAATCAACTTGGCTGTGATTATGTAGATGCGCCCGTTTCTGGAGGAGATGTGGGCGCGAAAAACGCCACATTGACCATCATGGTCGGTGCTAGCGAAAACGTATTTGAAATAATTAAACCCATACTTAGCTTGATAGGGCAAACGATTACTTTAGTAGGCGCGAACGGTGCAGGTCAAATTTGCAAAATTGCCAATCAAATCGTGGTTGCACTCACAATAGAAGCAGTAGCCGAGGCGCTGGTATTTGCATCGAAAGCAGGTGCTGATCCCGTAAAAGTACGACAAGCCTTGATGGGAGGCTTTGCTTCATCACGTGTTCTCGAAATTCATGGAAATCGAATGATCAGGAGATCATTTGATCCCGGATTCCGGATTGAATTGCAGCAGAAAGATCTTGCCATCGCCCTTTCATGCGCATCTGAATTAGGCGTAAGTTTACCTAATACAGCCACAACTCAATCGCTTTACAACGCTTGCATTGCTCATGGAGGTACCCAATGGGATAACTCCGCCATTGTTTGCATACTTGAAAAACTAGCCAATCATCAAATACTAGATAGCGATCCATGTCACATTCCGAATTAGTCAACAAACTGCGCTCCTTTCTCCCTTATGATGCTGTTTTGCATGAAGTAGAGGACATAAAACCGTATGAGTGTGATGGTTTATCTGCATATCGACAAACACCGATGATCGTAG
>CAYNXU010000035.1:0-11330 GCA_964401225.1 uncultured Nitrosomonas sp. | reverse complement strand
CTAAGTGCCAGCTTTCATCCGTAGCGCCTTGGTCGCAAGTGTTTTTCCCAAATCCCACACTGCAGCGGGGCCGCGGTGGGCCTCCCTGATAACATTTGTAGTCGCATCGACGATCCATTGGATATCAGATTCTGTCAGGATGAGCGGTGGAATGTATTTAACGATATTCATGCCATGACCTGCTACCTGAGATAGGATCCGGTGCCGAGCGAATAACGGAACGGTGATCATCTGGGAGAACAAGCCCTTATTAGCAGCTTCTAGCATTTTCCAGGATATTTTCAGAGAAAGGCTTTTCGGTTCGGTAAATTCCAGGGCGATCATCATGCCTTTGCCGCGTACTTCCTTGAAACATTCATATTCGCCTACCAGCGGTTGCAACGCATCGACAATCGCTTTCCCGGATTGTGCGGATTTTTCGATTAGATGTTCGGATTCCAATGCTTCCAGAGTGGCTAAGCCGGCAGCCATAGCCAGGTTGTTTTTGCCAAATGTGCTGCCATGAACGACAGCCCGATCCATTCGATTGAACACCCGGTCAAAAATCCATTCCTTGCAAGTCAGTGCGCCCACAGGAACGAATCCGCCTGACAGTGCTTTTGCCATACAGAGGATATCCGGGGTGACCGACCAGTGTTCGACAGCCCACCATTTACCAGTGCGTCCGAGACCTGTTTGTATTTCATCGGCGATGAATAATGCGCCATGGCGTCGTGTTAACTCGGCGGCTTCAGGCAAATACCGATCATCGGGTATCCAGACGCCATGTCCCTGTATTGGCTCAGTGATGAAAGCCGCCACATCTTGTTGTGAGAGTGCTGCTTCCAGTGCGTCCAGATCATTGAATGGGATTTCGATAAAGTCCGGTACCATCGGGCCAAAACCCTGCTTGTAGTGAGAATCTCCCGTGGCGGATAACGAGCCAAGGCTGAGACCATGATAGCCTCCCCGGCAATAGATAATTTTAGATTTGCCGGTGGCATAACGGCTAAATTTAATCGCCGCTTCGATCGTTTCGGTTCCGGAGTTGGCAAAAAATACGCGATCCAGGCCCGCCGGACTAATGGCGACTAATTTCTCGGCAAGCAAGCCGGACAGGAGAGATACATCTAATTGAACGAGATTAGGCAAATCAGCGCAGAGCACATCTTTGAGTGCCTGGACGATTTGCGGGTGATTGCGTCCTAATGCAAATACGCCGAAACCACTAAGCAAGTCGAGGTAGCGGTTCCCTCGATCATCAAATAGATAAGCACCTTCCGCTTTGACGTAATGACGATCGAAGCCAATAGTTTTGAGTACTTTGACCATCTGGCTGTTAAGATAGCGATCATGCAGGGTAAAATTGCGTTTGCTATGTTGCTGAATGAGTTCTTGAATATTCATGAATCAAGTTCCGTAATAGAGCAACCGTATGTGAGAAACTGAAAAAGTGTATTTGAATAGCATGACATCAGAGAGACCTTTTCTTTTATTTATGGCTTGCTAAAGCTTAAATCAGAAGGGCGGATTGGCTCGAATAAAACGATGGGCTGAACAGATAATGGAATCAGAGAAAGCGGAATGCATAGTGAAGCTCACTTTAAGCAATTGAAGACGCTTTCTTTTGGGAATCATGGCATTATCCTTGCCTAATCATGGGTCTGTCAATACTGAAGAAACTTAAATTTATCAACCGATCTGGGTGCGTTTAAATGTTAAGCAGTTGATAACATCTTGTCTTAAGCGCGCTTTTTCAGAATCTATAAGCTTTTTTTGCTAGAATACCTCTTCTTTAATTTGTTAATTTCGTGGAGTATTTGATGGCTGTTGAAAGAACGTTGTCTATTATTAAGCCGGATGCAGTTGCAAAAAATGTCATTGGTCAGATCTATTCGAGATTTGAAGCTGCCGGGCTGAAAATTATCGCTGCACGTATGACGTGGCTATCTCGGATGGAAGCTGAGACTTTTTATGCAGTTCATCGTGGGCGCCCCTTCTTCAATGATTTGGTTGAATTTATGATTTCCGGGCCTGTGATGGTTCAAGTGCTCGAAGGAGAGAATGCGATTCTTAAGAATCGTGAATTGATGGGAGCAACTGATCCACAGAAAGCTGAAAAAGGAACTATTCGGGCTGATTTTGCAGAAAGTATCGATGCAAATGCGGTGCATGGCTCGGATGCGTCAGAGACAGCGGCAGTCGAGATCGCCTGCTTCTTCCCGGCTTTGGATATTTATTCGCGCTAATAACGATTTGCAGCTAGGGTAAGCTTGGGTATATGAGTATGGCTATAAATTTACTTGATTATGATTCGGTTGGTCTCACACGTTTTTGCGTGGAAATTGGAGAAAAGCCGTATCGTGCTAAGCAATTATTGCGCTGGATACATCAGCTAGGCAGCTCGGATTTTTCTGAGATGAGCGATCTGGCTAAAGTGTTCCGGGAGAAACTTACCGCCCATGCCATTATTCAATCACCCGAAGTGATCAATGATCATATTGCTGTAGATGGTACCCGAAAATGGTTGTTGTCGACGGGGGCTGGAAATGCAGTGGAGATGGTTTTCATTCCGGAAGCCAATCGAGGTACATTATGTATTTCCAGTCAGGTTGGCTGCGCTCTGGCGTGCAGTTTCTGTTCAACCGGCAGACAAGGCTTCAATCGTAATCTGACGGTCGCAGAGATCATTGGGCAGCTATGGTGGGCAAACAAAGCACTCAGAACTGACAGCAATCATGCGTCTATCAGTCATGATAATCAGAAAAAGGATACAGGACGAGCGATTAGCAATGTCGTGCTGATGGGTATGGGTGAGCCCTTGGCCAATTTTGAGAATGTCATAACAGCTTTAAATTTGATGTTGGACGATGGGGCTTATGGATTGTCCCGGCGGAGGGTAACGGTGAGTACTTCAGGTCTGGTGCCTGCGATGGATCGGTTACGCGAACGTTGTCCTGTTGCCCTAGCGGTTTCTTTGCATGCGCCAAATGATTCGTTGCGCGATGAGTTAGTACCCATCAATAAGAAGTATCCCATTCAGATGCTGCTGGCTGCCTGTGAACGTTATCTTCTGGCTGCGCCCAGAGATTTCATTACTTTCGAGTATGTCATGCTTGATGGCGTGAATGATCGCGTCGAGCATGCGCGCGAGTTGGTGCGATTATTAAAAAATATACCTTGTAAACTGAATCTTATCCCCTTTAACTCATTTTCTGGATCTGGCTATCGGCGTTCATCACCGGAAGCGATCCGGTTATTCCGCGATGTGTTGATGCAGGCAGGTTTTGTGACAACAGTGCGTAAAACACGCGGTGACGATATCGATGCGGCTTGTGGACAATTGGCTGGTCAGGTAAAAGATAAAACCCGGCGCGCAAGTCACAGCATGACGGAGATATCGGGATGAAAGGCCTGTTGGCAAGTTTTTTTGGGGGTGTGCTTGTGGTGTTGGTCGCGGGGTGCGCACAATCGACCGTCAAAAGCACGGCAGCTGCCCCAGAGGAAGCAAGAAAACGTGCACAACAAAGCGCAAAAATTCATACGGAATTAGCAGGGCAATATTACAGTCGTCGCCAATACAGAGTCGCAATAGAAGAAGCTGAAATTGCATTGCGGTCGGTCCCGAACTATGCGCCAGCCTATAATGTCCTTGGATTGGTTTATATGGACTTGCGTGAGGATACGCGTGCGCGATCAAATTTTGAGCGCGCCCTTAGAATTACCCCGAATGATTCTGATGCCCACAATAACTTTGGCTGGTTTCTTTGTCAGCGTCAGCCCGAGCAGATGGAGTTGGCAATAGATCATTTTATGATTGCCATTAGGGATCCGCTTTATGAGACGCCTGAAAAAACATACTCGAATGCAGGAATTTGTGTTCTTAAACGTAATGATCTCGAGCGTGCTGGGGCTTTTTTTCAGAAAGCGCTAGTCATCCGTCCCAACTACCCGCTAGCAATACTCGGATTGATCAAGATCGATTTCAAGCGCGGTGATCTCAAAACAGCTAAATCCAGAATGATTTCTTATATGCAGACTTTTCCGCCAACGCCAGAAAGCCTATGGTTTGCCATTCAAATCGAACGTGCAAACGGAGATCATCAGGCGGAGGCAAGTTACGCTTATCAGTTGCAAAGGCGTTTTCCAGATTCCAGTGAGTCAAGAGCATTGCGTGCAGGTAGGTTTGATTATGAATGAGAATAGCGAGAATGAGCAAAAAGTGATGAGTAAGTCTCCAGTAGAGGAAGTATCTTCCGACAACGTTATTTTTGGGGATAAATCTGTTCCTACAAATGTCCACAGGAGCGGTATCGATACACTGCCCGATAAAGGGAATGCGGGTAATAGCGTTAGCGCAGGAGAGAAACTGAATGCGGTAAACGGCTTTGGGCAATTGTTACGTACCGAAAGACTCAAGCGCAAATTAAGTGTGAATGAAGTGGCGCGGCGATTGCGATTATCGGTACAACAAGTGAGTGCCATTGAGGAGGAAGATTATAGTAAGCTTCCTTCGGGCACGTTCTTGCGGGGATTCATCCGTAATTACGGAAATTTACTCCAGCTCGATACCAGCGCATTGCTTCGTTTGGTAGCGCAATCAGCGCCTGTGACTGCTCAGCAAGGCTTTGTAAAACCGCTCAGCACAATCCCATTTATTTCGTCGAAACGAGTAAACGGGAGGCGCAGCGCCTTGGGTGTAGCAGTAGTATTGATATTGGCACTCCTAGGTTACGGTCTTTATCAGGCTGGCGATTGGGACCAGGAATCTGTAATGATTATGAAGGAGAGCACAAGCGGTCTGCTGGATTCTCAAACGGAGAATGGTCAAGTGACGATGGAATTGTCTCTGCCACAGGCTACTTTAGCACCCTCACCGAGCGTGGGTAGACAGGAATTACCGGAGATGCGATCAGCAGAGATTGGCTTAGCACCGGTAATCCCTTCACTAGTTGAACCGGTGGTGGCTGAACCACCCGTAAGTAACGAAAAAAAACTGCATTTCACTTTTTCCAGGGATTCATGGGTTGAGATAAGGGATAGCGAGAGAAAAATCATTTTTGTCCAAACGAATCCTAAAGGCACGGAGCAAATAATCGCTGGGGAGCCTCCATTTTATCTCGTGATTGGCAATGCGAGCGGTGTCAATCTTACGTACAATGGTAGGGTTGTCGATTTGACGCCTTATACGCGAAAGAGTGATGATGTAGCGCGTTTTTCACTAGAATAGGTTGTTCTGCTTTTTCATCAACTTGTTAGTATTTTTTTAGGTTTTATAGAATATGTCTCAAAATACGATTTCTTTTCCGCGGCGAAAAAGTGTCGGTGTGCGTGTTGGCACAATCACAATTGGGGGGAGCGCGCCCGTTGTTGTGCAATCGATGACGAATACCGATACAGCAGATGAAGTTGCAACTGCCATACAGGTTGCGCAATTGGCGCGAGCTGGCTCCGAGCTAGTGCGTATTACAGTCAATACGGCGGAAGCAGCCGATGCAGTACCGGCGATTCGTGCAAGATTGGACGATATGGGCTGTCATGTGCCATTGGTGGGTGATTTTCATTTCAATGGTCACAAATTATTAACCGCTTATCCGGAGTGTGCCAAGGCGCTGGCCAAGTATCGTATTAATCCAGGCAATGTGGGCCATGGTAAGAAGCGTGATGAACAGTTTGCAACATTGATCGAGACGGCTTGCAAATACAACAAACCAGTGCGTATCGGCGTAAATTGGGGGAGTCTGGATCCGGAAATGCTGGCACGCATTATGGATGAGAATGCCCGTTCTACTGAACCGATGGATGCGGGCTATGTAATGCGTAGGGCACTCATTACTTCTGCCTTGGAGAGCGCAGCCAAAGCTGAAGAGCTTGGGCTGCCGCGGGATCACATAGTGTTGTCTTGTAAAGTTAGTGGTGTGCAGGATTTGATTGCGGTCTATCGTGATCTGGCGGCACAGTGCGATTATGCATTGCACTTGGGCTTGACAGAAGCAGGGATGGGTTCAAAGGGTATCGTAGCATCGACCGCAGCATTGGCGGTGTTGTTGCTCGAAGGAATAGGAGATACCATACGCATATCATTGACGCCTGAGCCTGGAGGCGATCGTACACGTGAAGTCATCGTAGCGCAGGAAATCTTGCAGACCATGGGTTTGCGTGCATTTGTTCCGTTGGTAGCGGCGTGTCCAGGGTGTGGACGGACGACCAGCACGTATTTTCAGGAGCTGGCTGAAAGTATCCAGCTTTATGTGCGTGAGCAAATGGTGACGTGGCGTGAGGAATATGATGGAGTAGAGAACATGACGCTTGCGGTGATGGGGTGTGTGGTAAACGGTCCTGGAGAGAGTAAGCATGCCAATATTGGTATTAGCTTGCCAGGTTCAGGGGAAAATCCGGTCGCGCCAGTTTATGTCGATGGGCAGAAAACGGTAACCCTAAAGGGGGATAACATCGCGGGTGAGTTTCGTCATATCGTTGATGAATACGTACGTACCAAATATCAAAGAAAATCAGTCAATGTCTAATGTGATTCAGGCTATCCGCGGGATGAATGACATCCTGCCGGATGAAACACATCGTTGGGAATTTTTCGAGACCACCGTGAACGCTTGGCTGGCAAGCTATGGTTACCGCAATATCCGTACCCCCATCGTCGAGCAGACGGATTTATTTATCCGTTCCATCGGTGCGGTGACTGATATCGTCGAAAAAGAAATGTATACGTTCGTGGACCATCTTAATGGAGATAGCCTAACATTACGTCCAGAAGGCACTGCTTCCTGCGTGCGCGCCGTACTTGAGCATAATCTATTGTATGCGGGGCCACAAAGGCTGTATTACTACGGACCGATGTTCCGTCATGAACGACCACAAAAAGGACGTTACCGGCAATTTCATCAAGTAGGTGTGGAGGCGCTTGGATATTCGGATGCAGATATCGATGCCGAGTTGATTGTCATGTGCGCGCGGCTTTGGCGTCGATTGGGTATCTCGGGAGTGCGTCTGGAAATTGGCACACTTGGAAGCACCGAATCGCGTACGATATATCGGGCGAGGCTTATCAAGTATTTTGAACAGCATCAAGATGAGCTGGATGAAGATGCACGTAGACGCCTTCATAGCAATCCACTGCGCATTCTAGATAGCAAGAATCCGCTTATGCGCGATATCCTGGCTGGAGCACCGCGGCTATTGGATGATTTGGATGAGGATTCATTGAAGCATTTTGAGGCTCTGCAGCGCCTATTGCACGATCAGGGGATTGATTTTGAGGTCAATCTGCGGTTGGTGAGGGGGCTGGATTATTACAATCGCACAGTATTCGAGTGGGTAACCGATAAGCTGGGTGCCCAAGGAACGATATGTGCTGGGGGGCGCTATGATGGGTTGGTTGCGCAAATGGGTGGGAAACCTGCGCCTGCTTGTGGATTCGCGATGGGAATCGAACGGGTTCTCACTTTGATGAATGAAGTCGACATCCCCAGACCCGCTGTCGATATTTATGTTGTTCATCAGGGTGAAATTGCAACGGACTTTTCCTGGAAAGCAGCAGAATGGTTTCGTGACGAAGGGTTAAATGCAATTTTACATTGCGGAGGAGGAAGTTTTAAATCGCAAATGAAAAAAGCGGATGCTAGTGGTGCGCGTTTTGCGGTCATCATTGGTGATGATGAAGCTAGAGAGCGTGAAGTAAGCATCAAACCATTGCGTGAAGCGGCTGAGCAAGTGCGAGTGGGATTAGAGGAAGCGGGTGCGTTACTCAAACGAATTTAATTGTTAATTACTAAAGCAGATAAAAAATGGCAGCTTATAATCCGGAAGAGCAGGAAAAAATAGAGGGGCTGAAAGCCTGGTGGGTAGCACATGGTAATACGGTAATTATCGTTGTGACCACCCTGATTGCGGCGATTGTCGGAACGCAAGCCTGGAATTATTATAAAAGACAGCAAGCGCAACAAGCTGCTGATTTGTTTGCTGTGTTACAGCAACAAGCTGAAAGAAGCGGAGAGCCGAGTAAGATCAATGATGCGGCCCATTTATTGACGGAAGGTTTTCCGGCTAGCGGGTATGCTTCACGCGCAGCTTTGATTGCCGCACAAGCAAATGCGGATGCTGGCAATTTGCCGGAAGCTAGCAATAAATTACAATGGATTCTGGATAACAGCAAAGAGCCCGAGATAAAGGATATCGCTCGAATGCGTTTGGCAGGCCTATTGCTAGATCAGAAAAAATATGAAGAGGCCTTGAATCTTCTGAATGCTCAGCATGGAGAATCCTTCGCAGGGCTTTATGCCGACTTGAAAGGTGATGTGCTGGCTGCGTCCGGAAACATAATTGAAGCACGCGTTGCTTACCAACAGGCCATTGACAAGTTGAGTGGCGGTGGTAGTGCCTATCAGAATATCGTTCAGATGAAGTTGGATGCATTGAGAGAGCGCAAGTAGTAAGTGGTCGTCAATTTGTGTTTGGAGCATTTTTCGTTGCGTAAGGCAGGCGATACTTTTTTTCGGCGTTTCGTTTTATCCTTTGTGCTGGTTTTGCTGACTGGGTGCGCAAGCATCGGTGATCTCGGCATCAGTAATGTCATTGATTTGATGCGAGGCGAAGACGAAGTAGAAATCGATGAGGATGAGATTTCCGCATTAAAAGCCGCGCCTAATATACCGCTACTATGGCAGCGTAGCATGAGTAAGAGCAAGGTTGCCGTATTTTCTCCGATCTATGAAAATGGCGCAGCTTATGTTGCCGATGCGAAAGGAACGCTCGTGCGTCTTGATCCTGCCACCGGCAAAGAGATCTGGCGTGTGGCGACAGGCCATCGGCTAGCGGGAGGTGTGGGTGGGGGCCATGGAATGATTCTGGTTGGGACATTCAAGGGCGAAGTGCTTGCATTTGACGAAATGGGCAATGAGCGTTGGAAGGCGCGTGTGACCAGCGAGGTATTAAGTCCTCCTCAGATTGATAGTGGTGTCGTTGTTGTAAGAAGCGGTGATGGCAGGATTTTTGGGTTAGATGCTGCTGATGGCACGCGTAAATGGATATATCAAGGGCCTACGCCTGCCTTGACGATAAGGAATTTTGCCAGCGTGTTGATTTCTCGAGGCGCCGTATTCGCTGGATTAGCGGGCGGCAAACTAGTGGCTATGAATTTGTTTAATGGCAATGTGGGCTGGGAAGCAACCGTTGCACAGCCACGGGGCGTCACTGAGCTGGAACGTATGACAGATATTGCTGGTTCTCCCGTGATTGATGATCAACAAGTTTGTGCTGTAGCTTATAATGGACGTATTGCCTGCTTTGAAATTGCAGATGGCAGCCAGATCTGGGCGAGAGATGCCTCCAGCAATGCAGGGCTTACGATGGACGGCAATAATGTCTATGTCAGCGAAGACCGCGGTGCGGTCGTGGCTTATGATAAAAGAAGCGGTGCAATGATGTGGAAGCAGGCAAAGCTGGGTAGCCGTAAATTATCCACACCCTCAGTTGTTCGAGGTGCACTGCTGACAGTGGGTGATGCGGAGGGAAATGTTTCATTGCTCAGGCGTCATGATGGCAGTCTGGTTGCAAGATCATCCACGGATGGTGGTGCTATTTTAAGCCACCCAGAGTATCTTCCTGACGGGTTTGTTGTCCAAACCGCAAAGGGAGGAATTTATGCCTTTGCTGTGCAGTAACGATTGTTCATAATACGCTTCTCACGATAGATTTCATACTGGCTTTCTGACGGCAGTATCAGAAAGCACTCATCTTTTTCAGCTATTCATTATTCCCTGTAAACATGAAACCTACGCTTGTGCTGGTTGGGCGACCCAATGTCGGTAAATCAACACTCTTTAATCGCCTAACGCGAAGTCGTGATGCTATCGTGGCGGATATTCCTGGATTGACGCGTGACCGACATTATGGTCAGGGAAAGATAGGAGATAAACCTTATATCGTCGTGGATACGGGAGGGTTCGAGCCTGTCGTGAAATCGGGGGTGTTGCATGCGATGGCGCAGCAGACATTACAAGCCGTGGATGAAGCGGATATCGTCTTGTTTGTGGTTGATGGCCGGCAAGGTTTGATGCCGCAGGATAAAATCATTGCAGAGCAGTTGCGTCAAACGGGCCGTAAAATTCTCCTGGTAGTGAATAAGACCGAGGGAATGAGAAGGGCCATTGTAACTTCGGAGTTTTATGAATTAGGCCTCGGTGAGCCCTGTGCGATTTCAGCGATTCATGGTGATCATGTAGGTGATTTGGTTGAGTTGGCTTTGTCCGATGCTTTAGTGCACCAAGAGGAAGCGGAGGAGAAAGCTGGAAAATATCCCAAAATAGCTATTGTTGGCCGCCCAAATGTAGGTAAATCCACTCTGGTCAATACCCTCTTGGGTGAAGAGCGCGTGATCGCATTTGATCAACCGGGTACGACCCGGGATAGTATTTATATTGATTTTGAGTACAATCAGTGCCATTACACTTTAATCGACACCGCCGGTTTGCGTCGTCGTGGCAAAGTATTTGAGACGATAGAGAAATTCTCAGTGGTTAAAACACTACAAGCAATCGAGGATGCAAATGTCGTGGTTTTGGTGCTTGATGCACGGAATGATATTTCTGATCAGGATGCACATATTGCTGGCTTTATCCTGGAGACGGGAAGAGCCTTGGTCATTGCTATCAACAAGTGGGATGGCCTGGATGATTATCAGCGAGATGCCGTCAAGCGCGAGATTGCGCGAAGATTTGCATTTCTTGATTTTGCTAAATACCACTATATCTCTGCATTGCATGGTAGTGGCATAAAAGGATTGTTTCCATCGATTAATACTGCCTATGCTGCTGCAATGGCAAGTTTGCCCACACCTAAGTTGACGCGCGCTTTGCTGGCGGCTGTTGAAAAACAGGCGCCTCCGCGGGGGGGGATGTCTCGTCCTAAGTTACGCTATGCCCACCAAGGAGGATCCAACCCTCCCTTGATTATTGTTCATGGCAGCATGCTGAATCATGTGCCGGAAACTTACCGGCGCTACCTGGAAAATATGTTTCGTGAAACTTTTCAGCTTGTGGGAACACCGTTACGCGTAGAATTTAGGACAGGTCATAATCCCTACGCTAATAAAAAGCCTGCGCCACTGACTGAGGAAGAAGCCAGGCGTGCGCATAGCCGTCGTCGCCGGAGCAGAAAGAAATATGGCTGATGAGATTGATTAAACCTGGATTCCTCCGTTGATCGCTAATTTTGACGTTAACATTATGAATATAATAACCTTTGTTATCTTCCGGATGTTGCCGCTCTGGTGTGGATTGCACGATTCTACAGGCACAGGATTGTGTTGCAACTCTTTGGAATAGAGTCACTATTCC